>JBBRHK010000047.1:0-11404 GCA_038222815.1 Chitinophagales bacterium | reverse complement strand
CATTAAGGCTTTCTCCTAAGTTTATGAATGAAAGAGAAATCACTTTTCTTACTCAGGACGTAGAAATTGATAGGAAGATAGCCACCGCCATTTGGAGTATAAAGGAAGCCGTTTTTAAATGGTATGGTAAGGGAAAAGTAGATTTTAGAAAGGACATTGTGGTGGAGGAAAACCCTTTGGAAATCATCGACAATTCCATCAGAGTTTCCTTTTATAAAGAAGAAATCAATAGGCTAGAACTCCAACTCTTTTGGTTGAATGAATATGTACTAGTGTGGTTATGTAAATAGTCGGCTACTCTTCTAATAAATCAAAATCTTCTGTATCTCCTTCTAGTAAAGGAATGTCGCCGATAGCTGCACCAGCAATTCCCTTCACCGAGCCATAAAGGCCAACCGTATTCATCATTACTTTTTCCAATTGTTTTTCTCTCTCCTTCCAGATTTTTTGCATCTGCATCCTTTCTTTATCTATGCCCTGCTTCATTGCGCTAAAGCCCTCCACAATGGCTTCTACCTGTCCACGAAACTCTACACCCGTCATATATTCGTACAGTAAATGCATTTTATCAGCCCTGCCTACTTGGCTTTGTTGTGCATCATATACATTCATAATGCCTGATCGTATAATTTTAGCTACGCTCATTGCATCTACAAAGCCACAAATCCAAATGCCTTGCTGCTCTCCAAACTTTATCATATCTCTTGGGAAAACTTCTGTAACGAGGATAGCAACGTCACAATTTTTATCTCGCATATCAGTCTTTAGTTTTTCTACCCAGTCGTTGTTCCAGTTTTTTGCTCGCTTACTTTCGTAGATTATTTTTCCGCAGGTCATTCCAAGATGATTTCTCACTACTTGTATGCAATCTGCACCTGTTACGCCTTTGCCCACTTCTTCAATACTATCAAATGGGAAGTTTTCTCTCAATTCTTTCTCGAGCAACAACTCTTGTGCTTCGCCCTGTAACTGCATAGAGCCCTGCTCTGCCTTCTTTTTTAATTCTTCAATAAGTTTTAGTTGAGACTCACTTTTTGTCCTTTCTTCTTGAAGCTTTAATTTAAATTCCTGCTCCTTCAAAGTGTTTTTCTCTTCTTCTTGTTTTTGAATTTGTGCTTTTAATTCTTGCCTTTCCTCGGAGAGTTTTCTTTGCAACACCAGTTCTAGTTCTTCTTCTTTTTGTTTTAAGGCTTCCTTTTGTTTTAGAAAATCAACTGATTCTTTCCTTGCTAATTTTAGTTTTTCCTCGTTATCAGCCATTGTCTCTTTTAAGGCAGACATCTGTTGCTCATAGTCAGCATTAATTGATTTTTTAAGGCTTGCCTTTAATTCCTCTTGTAACTTTTCTTGCTGTTCTTTATTTTCTTTTTCTATTTTCTCTTTTGCATTCGCAAGCCTTTCAGTAAAGATTTCATTTTCTTTTTTACGTTTCTCTTCAAACTCTTGCTCTAGGGCTTGGAGTTTTGTACGCTCAGCTGCCAGCTTACCGGTTTCTTCTTGAATTTGTTGTTGGTATTGAGATTTATATTTTTTCTCTATATCCGCAGCGAGTACATCTTCTACATCAAACTGATGGTTACAATTAGGGCAAGTAATATGATTAGGCATCTTCTTTAAAGTTTAAGTCCATTGAAAATAGACAATAAGAACGTTTTATTCAAAATTGAGAAAAAAACTTGGGTTATCTCTTACGTTGATTAATTTTACTGGCTTAATCTTTTTTATGCCAGAACAAAATGAATTGTTGCTTTTCTGTTTTGTAGCAGCAGCTATGCTGTATGTCATACAATTTATTATTTTTTCTAGAAAGGGAATAGAGCATAGGACTGCTAGTGTAAGCTTTGCTGTATTTTTTGCTATGCTGAGTTTCTTCGTATGGAAGGGTTTTGAAAACCTCAACTTTGTGTATCTATTATTTCCGGTAATTGGCATTTTTGTGTTGATCAGCCAATGGAGAGAAAAAGAAACACCTATGTGGTTGGCCAGCTGTATTTTTATTGCTCAGGCGATTCCAGCATTTATTGCGGTAAAGCTTCTAATGGATCAATAAAAAAACAGGCTATAAAAGCCTGTTTTAAGTGCGGCGAATCAGATTCGAACTGACACACCCGTTTGTATGGGCGCTACCACCTCAAGGTAGTGCGTCTACCAATTTCGCCACCGCCGCATATTGGGTTGCAAATATATAGATTTTGAAAGGTAGATTGTAGATATTAGATGTTAGATGTTAGATAAGAGATTGCAAATAGTAGAAGTTAGAGGATATGCAATTGTGATTTGGTTCGGTGTATTACGAACAAAAATGGACAGCATTCCGTTTCGAAGGAGTAATTTTTGGAATTCCCAAGTAGAAATAACTTCAGAAGTATTTTTAGGGACTATCATTATTGGATAGGAAAAATTTTACTTTAAAGCTTCTCTTTCTAAACGCATTTATGAGTGTAGTTACAAAAAATCTAATATCTACTATCTAATATCTACTATCTCTGCAATTTATCTACTCAAAACTATTCTAAAACAAGTCCCTTTTCCTAATTCCGAATGCTTTACAAAAAGTTCTCCTTTATGATATTGGTCAATAATTCTCTTACTTAATGAGAGGCCTAAGCCCCAGCCACGCTGCTTGGTTGTAAATCCAGGATTAAATACTTTACTAATATTATTTTTAGAAATGCCTTTACCTGTGTCTTCTACATCTATTATGACAGCAGCGGATTCTGTTTTTATTTTTACGGAAATATTGCCTTTCCCATTCATTGCATCTAGTGCATTTTTAAGAAGATTTTCTATCACCCAATCAAATAATGGGGGATTGATAAAGGCTGTAATATCCTCATCACCTTGCAGGGAAAAATGTACAGATTGTGGCGCTCTTCTTTTGATGTACTCTACCATCTCGTTTATTTTTGTAAAAAGCAAAACCTCTTCTAATTGTGGGGTACTGCCAATCTTACTAAATCTATCGCTTACGAGTTTTAATCGCTCCACATCCTTAGCCATTTCATTACCTATCTTTTCTGTTTTAGCATCTTCTCTGAGCATTTCTACCCAGCCTTGTAAGGAAGATAATGGTGTGCCTATTTGGTGTGCTGTTTCCTTGGCCATACCAGCCCACACTTGGTTTTGTGTGCTTTTGTTTCTGGTAGTAATGGCATAAAAAAGTATTCCAATGAATAGTCCCATCACAATAAGTTGCACGAGAGGGAAATACTTTATCTGCGTAAGTAAATTAGAATCGCCATAGTAGATTTTATTATTCTGAGCACTGTCTAATGGGTTCTGCCATACTACAGGGTCGTATTTTTCCTTGAACTCTTTAAGCTTATTATTTAAGTAACTCTTATCGTTGGCAAGCCTTGTACTATCAAGGTTATAGCTGTCTAGAATGCTGTCCTTTTCGGTAACTGCAATCATAGGAATATCCTTATTATTTTCTGTAAATATCCTACTAGTGAGTGGCGTTGCAGTACTAGTAAGGCTGCTCATTTCTTTTGCAGCTTCTACCCATTGTTCTATTTTTTGTTTTTCTTCAAAGGCAATTTTTTTTGATAAATATTTTGATAGAAATACGCTGCCTACCACTATTATTATTGCAAATAGCGCCAATAGATTTCTCCAATTTAATAGCCTTGATACCATAGGTTAAAAATAGATTGAATTTGTTTGATCTACACTTTGTGCAGCTTCTAGAAGTTATTTTAGCGTTGATTCAAATAGATTGAAAATTCTTTTATACTCATCTGTCCAACTGCTTGGTTCTACAAAGCCGTGGTCTTCCATAGGGTAGCTGGCTAGCTCCCAATTATTTTTTCGTAGCTCTATCAATCTCTGCGAAAGCTTTACCACATCTTGGTAGTGTACATTTACATCTACCATTCCATGGCAGATTAATAAGTTACCTTTTAGGCCATCGGCAAAATAAATAGGTGAACTTTTTCTGTACGCAATGCTATCAGAGTTCGGTTCATTTAGGATATTGGACGTATAGCCGTGGTTATAATTTGCCCAATCTGTTACTGGTCTCAGTGCAGCACCAGACTTGAAGACTTCTGGTTCTGTAAATAATCCCATCAGCGTAATGAATCCTCCATAAGAACCACCATAAAGTCCTATTTTTTTTGGATCAACGTTTAAGTTTTTTACCATATAATTTACAGCGTCTACATGATCGCTTAGGTCTTTGCCGCCCATATGTCTATAGATGCCTGTACGCCATTTTTCGCCGTAACCTGCGCTAGCTCTGTAGTCTATATCCATCACATAGTACCCATTATCTGCTAGTAGGTTATTAAACATAAATTCTCTAAAATAGCTACTCCACCATTTGTGTGCATTTTGTAAATAGCCAGCGCCGTGTACAAATAAGACAGCTGGTGCGCCCGGTTTAGGATTTTTTGGCTTATACACTCTGGCATATACATCTTCGCCATCTGCAGCTTTAAAGCTGATCACCTCAGCATCTCTCCAAGGGTAAGAAGCCCACTCTGGGGAAATAGATTTATCGGTAATTTTTACGGCCGTTGATTTTTCTTTGTTGGGCTGCAGATACAGTTCCCAAGGTTTGTTGATGTAAGAATATAGAAAAGCCATATTTTTTTCATCGGGTGATAATGCTACATCATTGGCACCTGTCATCTGAGTGAGTCTAGTCTTCCCTTTCGTGGCAATGTTTAACTTATAAAATTGTTTTTCTCCTGGATGCACTTCATTTGTAGTAATGTAAAAATATTTTTTATCGTTACTTAATGCGGCTTCTTGTACTTCGTATTTTCCCTGTGTAAGTGCAGATGTGTTTTTTGTATTGATATTGTAAGTGTATAGGTGTGCATATCCATTTGCCTCGCTTCTGTAATAAAATTCAGAATCGTTTATCCAGCCTATAGCATTGCTAAACGAGCCAGGGCCGCCTATCCACGCTTCATTATGCTGATGATCTGCTACTATAATTTTTTTTGTAGCGGCGCTCCATAACACTAGCCAACGGTCTTTGTTATCAGTACTTCTTACTTCTATTAAGGCTGTGTTTCCCGTAGCAGACCATTGTGCTGTGCTGATATTTATATTTTTCTTTTTGTCTTTTACTTCTTTGTTATAATCTTTTAGGTATTCTGGCGCTTTGCTTAGGCCGGGTAACTCATCTAAAGAAATACTATAGACACTATCTTCCAACCTATCATAAATAAATGTTTCTGAGCTCGACGGTGGTACACCTACTTTTGACCTTGTAGGAATCGTTTCTGTGTAACCTGATTCTGTAACGTAGGTTGGAACAATGGTACTTTTTCCTCTTGTACCTTGATTAGATAACCTGTATGCAACATACCTGCCGCTATAGTCTATAGCAAGGCCATTGGCGGTCTTTCCTTTTGTATTGATAACAGGGATCGAAGTAGTTCTTAAATTGTCAAAGGCTAGTTTTCTTTTTTCTGCATTTTCTTTTCTTTCTTCCAGTACCTGAAATAATGCTAGCTGTTCTTTTTTAAGTGATTCTTCTTGGGCTGTACCTTTAGCTGCGGCGGGCTCTACACTTACTTGTGTTTGAAAGTTAGTGAGTTGTTCTGTTGCGCCACTAGCAATGTCCCAACCATATAAATTATCTGCCAGCGCATATACTATTTTACGACCATCGAAAGAAAACCTTGGGTTAGATTCTCTAGCGGTGGTTTGAGTAATCCTCTTTTTTACGCCTTTACTCGTGTAATAAATATCGTTGTCTATTTCCTCTACAAATGCAGTTCTAGGCTCGTTATAAATTCTATCAGAATTATAGTTTTTATTCTCCTTGGAGAGATGGTAGGGTTGGGGTACATTATTCTTCAATGTTATGAAATAAAGGGAGTCATTATCTGCTTTTGTGGGATTCCAAGAGAAAAATAGGGTGTCGCTACTAGCGTTCCATTGTAATTGTGAAGGTGAGCTACCTATCCACTTGGGATCTCTCATTATTTTTTCCACCGTCAAAGCTTCAAGATTAGTCTGTCCTTGAGCGCAATAAAATAGTAGAGTACTAGTTATTACTGTAAGTATATATTTCATATCGTTAATTTGTCGAATAAATATAAGTAGAGAAATTGAATTCGCATTTTAAACAAAAAATAATGCATTGAGATAGAGGATAATTCTTTTCCTAAGTATTTGGCTCAACCAAGAAAATTTGGCTCATTCTAAAGTTTTTTTACAGCACAATGAAAATCCTTCTATTTTTGTTTTCTAATTGAAGGTAGACTTCACAAAAATATTTTGCTTTGAATAAGGATTTGAATAAAGTTTCCGCAGCAGGTCTGCTTATTGCATTAGGAATTATTTATGGAGATATTGGTACTTCTCCACTTTATGTATTCAACAGTATTGTTCATGAAAAAGTAATTTCCGAGTTACTTATTCTAGGTACATTATCTCTTATCATTTGGACGATAACTCTACAAACTACCATTAAATATGTGTGGCTTGTATTAAGGGCTGATAACAAAGGGGAAGGAGGAATCTTTTCCCTTTTTGCATTAGTAAGGCGAAGGAAGAAATGGCTGGTAATCCCAGCAACCATAGGAGGAGCGGCACTTTTAGCAGATGGGATTATTACACCACCAATATCTATAACCTCTGCGGTAGAAGGTTTAAAGAAACTACCAGCAATGCACGATATGAGTACCAATACCATTGTGGTTATCGTACTTACAATTCTTGGTTTATTCTTTTTTACCCAACAATTTGGTACTAGTAAAATAGGGAAGATGTTCGGTCCTATTATGATGATATGGTTTGGTATGTTAGCAGTATTGGGCATCATCCATATGGCAGATAATTTGTCTGTTTTAAAGGCACTTAATCCCTATTATGCGATAGATTTTCTCATCGTTTATCCAAAAGGATTTTGGTTACTTGGAGCCGTATTTCTTTGTACTACAGGTGCAGAAGCACTTTACAGTGATCTCGGGCATTGTGGGAGGGATAATATCAGGTACTCTTGGATACTTGTAAAAGTGTGTCTGTTACTCAATTATTTTGGACAAGGAGCTAGTCTTTTAAAAAATCATTTAGGGCAGTTCATTTCTGATGCTAATCCTGCTACGGCTGGTGTAAATGCCTTTTATGATTTAATGCCAAATTGGTTTATAGTGCCAGGAGTTATTATTGCTACTACCGCTGCTATTATTGCCAGCCAAGCTATGGTTACAGGGTCCTTTACCCTTATCAATGAGGCTATGCGTTTAAATTTATGGCCAAAGATGAAGATTAAGTATCCCTCTGAAGCTAGAGGTCAGATTTTCATTCCGGGCATCAATACTTTATTATTTGTAGGATGTGTTGCTATAGTTTTAATATTTAGAGAATCCTCTAAAATGGAGGCTGCTTATGGTTTGGCAATAGTCACCACTATGCTTATGACCACTATTTTGTTTGCTAATTATTTAGTTTTAAATAGGGTAAAATCTAGTTTAATTTATATCTTCTTAGTGCTCTATTTAATTATTGAATTGGCATTTTTAGTTGCCTTGATGGACAAGTTTATTCATGGAGGCTATTTTACCATTATGATAGGTGCTATGATGTTCTTGGTTATGTATGTTTGGTATAGAGCTAGGAAGATAAAAAATAGATATGTAGAATTCGTACGAGTAGATGAGTATGTGCCTAAGCTGGAAGAATTGAGTAATGACGACACCGTGCCGAAGCATGCCACCCACCTCGTGTACCTCACTAGTGCAGATAATCCTAATGAGATAGAGCATAAGATTGTGTATAGCATCTTAAGCGGAAAGCCAAAAAGGGCTGATATTTATTGGTTTGTCCATGTAGATACCCTTGATGACCCATACACTTGCGAGTATGAGGTGACTCACATCATCCCAAATGATATTATAAGGGTGGAGTTTAGGCTCGGCTTTAGAGTGCAACCGAGAATCAATTTAATGTTCAAGCAAGTGGTAGAGGATCTTGTGGCCAATAGGGAAGTGAATATAGCGAGTAGATATGAAAGTCAGCAGAAGAATCAAATGGTAGGAGATTTCCAATTTATTGTAATGGAAAAATTCTTGAGCCAAGACAATGAGTTGCCGTTCTTAGAAAATATTTTGATGAAAATATATTTTTGGTTGAAGGAGTTAAGTCTATCTGAAGAAAAAGGTTTTGGGTTAGAACAAAGTAATGTCATCGTAGAAAAGTTTCCGCTTATCATTAAGCCAGCAGCTAAGATTGGTATGGAGAGAATTTACAATGACCAAGATTAGATTATATTTAGTATTGTTGTAATATGCTTTGCCTCAATCTTTAATTTTTCTACAATTACTTATGCAATCTGTACCAGCTATAGTGTTCCTGTTATCAAAGCTAATGTGGGGACTAATTATAGGTTATGCCTGCTTAATGTTACTGCTATTTATTTTTCAAGAAAGATTTATTTTTAAGCCAGAAAAGTTGCACAAAGATTTTGAGTATAAATATGATGTGCCATTTAAAGAATTAAATTTCGACGTATCGCCAGGGGTTCAGATAAATGGTCTACATTTTCATTTGGAAAAGCCTCACGGACTTATTTTATACTTTCACGGTAATACTCGAAGCATAAAAGGCTGGGCAAAATATGTTGTCGATTTTGCTAGATATGGTTATGATGTAGTCCTAGTAGACTATCGTGGTTTTGGTAAGAGCACAGGAGAAAAAAGTGAAAAGGAGATGATGGGCGATATGCAATTTGTATATGATAAGTTAGAAGTAGAATATGGAGAGGAACATTTGATAGTATATGGTAGAAGCTTAGGCAGTGGCTTTGCTACAAAGCTAGCTTCTGATAATAGCCCTAGATTTTTAATTTTGGATGCGCCGTTTTATAATTTCAAAAAAGCCGTTGAGAGATTTTTACCCATACTGCCCATACGATTTATTCTACGCTATCACATGCGATCGGATCTTTGGATAAAGAAAGTACCTTGTCATACTTATATTATCCATGGCACCAAAGATTGGTTGTTACCTATAAAAAATAGTGAGAATTTAAGAGCTTTAAATCCGAAACGTATTACACTGATAAGAATTCCTGGAGGTGGCCACAATAATTTACCTTCTTTTAATGAATACCATGCTTTTATCCGAGATATATTAGCACTCTAAAATTGACTAATGAACAGAAAGAAAATATTTAATTGGATAAAAATTGTAATCATCATTTACGCATTATTGGGAATAGCATTTTATTATTTACAAGATAAAATACTGTTGCATCCCACAGCGCTGAGTAGAGATTACAAATTTGGTTTTAAGAGAAAGTTTACTGAATTAAATATTCCAATTAACAAAACAGATACAGTTAATCTGTTACAGTTTATGCCAGATACTGGTAAGCCTAAAGCTGTCGTTATTTATTTTCACGGTAATAGGGCAAACGTCGCTCGATATGAGAAATTTGTCAATTTGTTTTTGAAAGATAATTGCGCCGTTTGGTTAATGGACTATCCAAGCTTTGGTAAAAGCTCTGGAAAATTCACTGAAGAAGCTGTGAATAAAATGGGCTATGAAATACAGAAATTGGCGGCAACCCAATATGCAGCAGATAGTATTATTATTTACGGAAAGTCATTAGGCACAGGTGTTGCCGCTTATGTTGCTTCAGAAACAAAAAACAAAATGCTCATTTTAGAAACGCCTTATTATAGTCTGAGAGATGCCGTAGGTAAGTATATGTTTATGTATCCTCTAGATAATATGATGCAATACGATTTCCCTACTTATAAATATCTTGATGGATTGGAAGAATCTGTAGTTATTTTTCACGGCACAGATGATGGTGTAATCAGATACAGTAGTGCAGAAAAACTAAAGCCACTGCTAAAGCCAAATGATGTTTTTTATACCATTGAAGGTGCTACCCACAATAGCGTGAACAAAACGGACGTTTATAAAAGAGCCATCGATAGCCTTTTACAGTAGTTTATACTTCTTGAAGCGTTACTTTTTTCTCAGTTACAGTCAGTGAATATTTTGCACCAACTTTTACAGGAAGATTTTCCTTGCCGTGGCTAATTGGGAAATGAAAACAGACAGGGATATCTAAATCTGCTGAAATGTCTTTCAAGATTTGATCGATCGATTTCCCAAATTTTCTATCTGTATCCTTTCCATCTGTAAAACCTCCAAAAACTAAGCCTGCTAGGTCTTTCAGCTTGCCGCTTCTTTTTAGTTGTTGCAAAAGTCTATCCGTACTATACAGTAATTCGCCTATGTCCTCTAAAAATAAAATACAACCTTTAGTATTTACATCAGAGGCAGTGCCTATCATATTGGTAAATAAAGTAAGATTGCCTCCTACTAGCGTGCCTTCTGCTTTTCCGGCATTATTAAGCCTATGCCCTTTTACAACATACTTATTTTTCTTCCCCGTAAGGATTTTATTGATGTAAGTAATAGAGTCTGTCTTCACACCGCTTCCATTGTAAGCTGCCGCCATTTGTGCATGTATAGATGGTATTTTAAATTTTTTGTATAAGTGTGAATGAAGAACCGTGATGTCGCTAAAGCCCACTAGCCATTTTGGATATTTCTTAAATAAAGTGAAATCTAAGTCATCTATAATTCTACTTACACCATAACCACCTCTACCAAAAAAAATTGCCTTGATATTTTCATCATCAAGCATTGCCTGTAGCTCATCTCTGCGCTGCTCATCCGTACCGCTAAAGTAATTTTTACTTTTACTGCCCAAGGTTTTACCTACTAGCACCTGATAGCCCCAATTTTGTAAAGTTTGAATACAAGTTGCTGCATTTTCCGCTGGCATATATCCCGCTGGGCAGGTGAGGGCTACAAGGTCTTTTTTCTTCAGAGGTTGTGGTATTTTCATTTTATTTTTTTGAGTATTGTATATTATAAATTTGTCAGCATTGCAGCCGAAACCTTATTAATCAAATTCTGTTACTGTGTTTAAGGTTAGCGTAGCTTCTTGGGTGGTTACCACAAGTGAAGATATAACGCCACACATCAAAGCCATATTGTTTTTTTGATGCCCCACGGGAAAATCAAAGCAAATAGGGTAGGTAAAAGCTTTTGTTACTTCTAAGACTATTTCTTCTAAGGATTGCCCAAATTGCTCGCCTTCATCATCCTTTTTTATTTTGAATCCGCCAACAATAAGACCTTTTAAATCTTTTAATTTTCCGCTCCTCAGAAGGTTTCGAAGCATTCTATCAATACTATACAAGTATTCGCCGGTGTCCTCTATAAATAAAATGCAATCTTTTGTAGACGGACTACTTTTCGTGCCTGCAAGATTTTCTAATGTTCTTAAATTTCCGCCAATCAATCTGCCTTCGCATCTACCAATCTTGTTATTTGCATTTGCTGTTGTCGTGTAAGAAATTGCTTTTCCCGTGAGGCAATCATTTATACTTTCAATAGATTTTTTTTGTATTGC
>JBBRHK010000046.1:0-11529 GCA_038222815.1 Chitinophagales bacterium | reverse complement strand
AGTATGATTACCAATAATAATACCAAGGTAGTCACTACTTTGATGCAAATAATGGGTAAGAAAATGGGTTTTTACATAAATCCGAGTGAGCTTGCTTCTCTTGGAGTAAAGAGACTAGATACAATGAAAGCTGGGCCTCGTAAAGACTCTCTTATTCAAAAAATGGAGAATGATAAAAAGAGAAAAACATCGATTGTATATACTGAAGAAACAAAAAAAATAGCTGGTTATGCTTGTAAAAAAGCCTACGTTGTTACGACTAACTTTCTAGGTCAGAAAGATTCAACAATGGTATGGTACACACCAGAAATAAAGTTTAATGGTTTATCAAGTACCGGTAGTTCTAGTGGCTTTGGCAGAGCTGCAGGCGGAAGTGGCGTTAGCTTTGATGATATAAATGGTTTTGTAATGGGTTACACTCAAAAAATGGGTGCCACTCGTAGGATGGAAATTGAAGTAGCAAAAATTGAATTAGATAAGGAAGTGAAGGCGAAGGAATTTGAAATTCCGAAAGATTACGATGTAAAGCCAATGAGTGAAATGGGCAGTATGTTTGGAGGCGGTGGAGGTAGAGCAGGTGTAACTATTCAGAGGGGAAACTAAGAGCTAAAGGAATTTTATAACAGCCCATACAAATTTTGTGTGGGCTTTTTTAATACTAAAAATTGATTAAGTAAAAAGTCGCAAATAATTTCCGATAGATTATCTTGTTTTGATTGTTACCAGAGTTCAAGGTACTGTCATTTCCAAAATTTGAGCTGCTCTACGATAACAACTTGAAGAACACGGATAAAAATTTCAGAAACCATCCTCGGTATTTATCTTTCAATATAAATTAGCAGAAAAGCCAATCCTGTAGAAATGCTAATAGTAATAATCCAGGTATGTTTTTTTATTTTAAATGCTGCTCTTACATTGTTGGTGAGTAATAACGCTGTTACAGTAAAAGTAGCAGCTAAAATAAATAACTGACGAAATTGTAAATATCTAATAAATGGATACTCTTCATTTTGTAAGGCATTATAAAATTCTGTACCAATGCCAGCTAATGCAATAAAGGAACAGTATAAGCAAGCAATGACCCATCCGCTTTTTTTTTTAAATATAAAAAGGATAAGAGCAATTACTGGCACTAATAAGATGAACCAAAAGCCCGATAAATCTTTATCGGATATTTTCCTCGAAAAGTTTTCAAAATCAAAAAATTGATCTAAGAAAATGAAAATACTGAAGCTTGCTAAAAGTGTTATTATAGTGATATAGAACCAACTAATGCTTGACGATTCTAATTTATATTCTTCCAAAATATCGTGCTCTGAAATCATAGAATTACAAATATTTTAAACAAATTTTAAATAGAAAGTCGTTTTTATAGATTTTAATACGGATGGAAGATTAGAATATTCTGATTTTTTGTTTTAAAGGTTATTCCTAAACTGACATTGTAAAACAAAATTATCAGTTGCAAATTAAAAAACCGTCCCCAAAAAAAATTAAGGACGGCTATTATATAATTCTTAATAAAATTAGGCTTCTGGGGTAAGGTATTGCGCATAAGCATAACCTTCTTCACCATCTTCTGTGCGCACAAGCCACCACTGATCGCTAGTTTGACTCACAAGGGTAATTACTTCGCCATGTGCTGCTTTTCCTACGATTTCAGAATCAGTACCGGGAGCTTTACGGATGTTAAGGTTACTGCTTTCTGTAGTAACTTTCACTTTTGTAACAGCTGCACTTACATCAGTTTTGATGTTCATAATTAAATCACCACCAGTAAAGGTTGGATCTATTTCGCCATACTTTGCCCATAATGCATCTTTTACTGCGCCTGTAGGTGCTGTACCATCGATGTAAAGAACACCATTTTGCTCTCTCACTTGCAAATCTGCTACGCCGTGAGCTGTTGCCATTTCACTAAGTGCTTGATATTTCGTTTCTAAACTTGTCATTATTTAATATTTTAAAACTTTCTGAAAATTATTTAGTTGTCAATTGGTTATCGATTTTTGCAGCCTTAAGACCATTTAAAATCATCATTAACTTAGGTAGTTTTGCTTGTTCGATCGTACCAGTAAGCGTGATTACACCTGCGTTTACAACAGCAGTTACACTAGGAAAATCTTTAGTAGCATCTTTTACAGCAGCTGCTAGTACAGCATCTCCGGCTATCTCTGGCATCACCATTGGAGCCATTACAGTTGTGCTATTCACTACAGTTTTTGCACCAGCCGTTTTTGCTGCTGCCTCTACAGCGGCCTTTGTTGCTTCGTCTTTTACTTCGCCAGTTAGCGTAGCTACACCGTCTGCTACAGTTACAGTTACACCAGATGCATCTGGGTTAGCCTTCATTGCTGTTTCTACTTTCGCTTTTACATCAGCGTCTTTTGGTTTACAACTCGTAAGGCTTAATGATAAAGCCATTGCTACTACAAATGCAGTTTTTACAATTTTCATCTTATTTATGTGTTTTGTTATTAAAAAAAGTTTTAAGACAGTAAATATCGTATTTTTTTATTACCCGTAGTAAAAGTTTAGAGGACAGTTTTATTGTCCTTAAAGATGATTAAAACCATAGTGTAAATTCGACATACAGGGTTATGGCGAAATTTTAATACAGGTTAGGATTTGTACTACTTCATTTTTGTATTTCGGATTACAAACAAGTAAGACGACCGCCGTCAACTGGTAGATTAATTCCAGTAATGTAAGCAGCAGCGGGAGAAGCAAGAAATGCTACAGTGGAACCAATTTCCAAGGGAGTAGCCATCCGCCCTACGGGAATTTCTTTTACCATTTTAGCGAGAATTTCATGGCGACTCGTTCCTAACTTTAAGGCTTTATCTTCTACTATGGTTGAAGCTCTTGCTGTAGCTGTAAACCCTGGAAGCACATTGTTTACAGTGATGCCATCTGGGGCTAGTTCTGTAGCTAGCGTCTTGGCCCAGCTAGCTACCGCAGCCCTTATGGTATTACTTACACCAAGACCAGGTAATGGAGACTTTACAGAAGTAGAAATAATATTAATAATTCTACCCCATTTATTTTTTCGCATACCAGGCACCAATGCTTGGGCTAAGATTTGGTTACACAATAGGTGCGACTCAAAAGCATTTACAAATTGTTCTCTACTAGCCAGCTCTATATTGCCAGCTGCAGGACCTCCTGTATTATTTACTAATATATCTGCAAGATTTCCACTTGATGTATAACTTGTTATAGTATCATAGACTGAATCACTATTTTTAAAATCTGCAATAAGGTAACTATGACGTTGCCCCATTGTGATATCTAGGGACTGTATCACTTGCCTCAATGACTCTTCATTTCTAGCTAGCAAAACTACATTAGCCCCTAATGATGCAAGCTCTAATGCCGATGCTAATCCTATTCCTTGGGTACTCCCACACACTACTGCTGTTCGGTTCTTTAAATTTAAATTCATTTAGTTTTTTTATCGTTCTCTACAGTTGTTTATTTGTTGCTTTTACAAAATCACAAACAAGTTGGCCTATAAGTTTTCCGGTAAGGTCATCTTTTTTTCCATCCATAGTTTGGCAAGCCCCTTCGCTAACGTGAAAATAAGCCAGCTTAGTATCTGCAGCTACAAAGTTGATAAACGTCCTTGCTTGAAGTGCAGTTATACCCGTTGTAGTAGGTGCGCTACATAAAACATTAGAAATACTATCAAGATCGAGTTCTATCCCACAATAATTATCTTCTGTAAAACCTATGGCGTGTGAAATACTCTGCGTAAAATTTTTAGATTCGGAGATAAATATTTCTTCGTAGGTAGAATAATGAATAAATGGATTATTATTTAGTTCAGTAAGAATATTTTGAGAGACGTAGCTTTCGTGCATTCCTATAATGGCATACTTACCTAAAAAACCATCTTCTTCCGCATATCTAAAGGCATTACCACTATGCCTTCCTTCTAGCGGCCTGTAATCGCTATGCGCATCTAGATTAATACAGTTTATTTGAGCTAAATGCGTACCGTGAAATTTATGTAATCCTTTTGCTGCCCCTTTTATCAGTGGGTAAGCATTGTTATGACCACCGCCAATTACAATCGGAATTTTCCCAGCACCGCAAATAGTTTTTATAATTGTTTCTACTTCATCATCTATAATAGTCACTGCGTGCCTGTATGCTTCTATTTTCTCATCATCGTTATAGGCGTTATTTTCTATCAAATATTTAATGTCGCCAAAGTCAAAGTGACCTAATAGCAAGACATCTTCTCCGCTAAAAAAATCATTGCTTTGTACATTTAAAAAGGCATTTAAGAAGGGATACCAGTTAGTGTCCGCTCCCGGGTTTCCATAATTGGCTCTTACGCCAATATCTTCTGGAATACCGAGCAATACATACTTTGAATTGCTCTCTAGCAAGGCCTCTGGCCACTCTGCTGCTTCTGGCATTACGGCGATAGCCTCTCCTACTTTTGTCTCAAATTTTCTTGACTTGGTGAGCGACAAAATATCGTTTTTACCGTAGAATTTAAAATGTTTCATATTGCGATTGTTACAATTAAAGTCAATATAGTAACTTATTGATAAATAGTAGCATTAAGGATTAAAAAAAGTAGAATAAGTTATATTAAACGCTCATAATGAGGATACTATTCGCTAATTTTTTCACCATTGATATAGACAGATGAAATATGACTTCCAGCAAAATCGTAAAATAAATATCCTAAAGAATTTACTGGCTTGGTAACATAAAAATTTGCCTTTTTACCTTTCTTTATGTTACCCACTACCGATTGCAATTCTAATGTATGTGCTGCATTTATAGTTCCAGCATTAATCACTTCATTAGGTAACATTTTCATTTGAATGGCACTTAGAGCTGCTACAAAATTCATATTGCTACTCGGCGACGAGCCAGGATTAAAATCTGACGCAATCGAAATAGCAGCATTGGCATTTATTAAATCTCTTGCTCGTGGGTATTGCATACGCAAGAAGAATGCAGCCGTCGGTAATAAAGTAGAGATTGAATTACTTGCACCAAGCAACGCAATGTCAGATGTAGTCAGTGTTTCTAAATGGTCAAGCGACAAAGCCCCTACTTCAATGCCGGCTTCTACCCCACCTATTGAGTTCAATTGATTGATGTGTAGTTTTGGCTTGAGGTTATATTCTGCAGCCGCTTGGCAAATTTCAATAGTTTCTTTCGTAGAGAAAAAACCGCTTTCACAAAATACATCTACATAATCTGCCAAAGACTCTTTTGCAATAACAGGAAGCATTTCATTCTTTATTAAGTTAATATATGCTTGATGATTTTCCCTGTATGCTAATGGATAGGTATGTGCTCCTAGAAAAGTAGCTTTAATAGGAATGGGTGATATTCTTTTTAGTTCCTTTATAACTCTTAGCATTTTTAATTCTGCATTTACAGAAAGACCATAGCCAGACTTTATTTCTATTGCCCCAGTGCCAGTACTTATTGCAGTTTTTAATTTTACTATGGACACTGCTAATAAGTCCTCTTCATTTATAGCCTCAATCTTCTTCGCAGAATTTAAAATACCACCTCCCATTGCGGCTATCTCTTCATATGTAGCTCCTTTGAGCTTGGCTATAAATTCTTCTTCTCTTGATGTTGCGTGTACGAGGTGCGTATGACTATCGACCCAGCAGGGTAAGATAAATTGCCCAGTTACATCTATAACTTCAACGTCCCTAGGTAAATCTTGTAATCTTATTTCACTCATCAATCCATAATGCTCAATTTTATCGTCACTAGTTTTTAAAAATGCATTTTCTAAAATTCCTAGGTTATCTAAATTCTTGCCTCTAAGTAAATCGTCGTCTTCACTTACTCCTACCAGCCCTTTTATATTGATGTAAATTTTCTTTGTCAAAATGTAAAGTGAGTTTATAAATCTTGATAAATACTTTTTGCAAAATCCTCCAAGCTTGGGTCTCTTGCACCCATTAATAAAAGAATGCAGTTATCAGTTAAATGGGGTCTAAGGTCTTGCAATAGCTGGCTACGGTCTTCTACAAAAAAAGCGTTTTTACCTTTGGCATTGATTGCATCAGTCAATTCGTTCGCAGAAATATCTTTCACTGCTGTGCCACCCGCATAGTAAATCTCACTCATCCATATTTCATCCTGAGGTCTTAATGCTGAAGTAATTTCTTCTATAAAGTCGTCTTTTAAAAACTTTGTAGGTTTATACCCGTGTGGTTGAAACCAGGCTATTAATTTACTATTTTCTTGCTGACAAGCCCTTATACTAGCAGCACATTTTGCTGGATTATGGGCATAGTCATCTACTACCCATACGTTTCCTTTTTTGCCTAAAAGTTGATGCCGTCTATATATTCCTTCAAAACTTTGAAGGGCTGCAGAACATTGAGAAGTGCTCACTCCCACGGCATTACAAGCTGCAATAGCTGCTAATGCATTCTCCATATTATGCTTGCCGGGCATATTCAAGTGTACTTCTACTTCGCCGATTATGAATCGAGAGGTTAAGCCAGTTTGCACATAATTAGTTCCAACCCTGCTTGTACCAATGCCAAAATCATTGGCTATATTTTCGCTAAGTTTTGCTGCGAGCGCATTATTCCTATTGGTTATAAATGTGCCTTTTGTATGGTCTTTGAAAATGGAAAAAATGTTCATCAATTCTTCAATGTCTTGATGGTCCTTATCTACATTTAACAATACCGATATTTCTGGATAATATTGTACAATACTACCGTCGCTTTCATCTGCTTCTATTACTAGCCATTCTCCGGTGTCATTTTTTGCATTTCCTATTAACCCTTTTTTTACCAAGGAAGTCAGTCCTGCGCCAGTAATTACGCTAGGATGTAAACCAGCAAATTCTAAAATATGAAATATCATGGCAGCTGTGGTACTCTTACCAGAAGTACCGCCTACCGCTATAGTCTTTTTTGTCTCGCTAATAAGCGCCAATAATTCACTTCTTCTGAGAATAGGTATTTGTTGCTCTTTGGCAGTCACAATATCAGCCACAGTGTCTTCAATCGCAGTAGAAGCCACTACCACTTGTGTTCCCTTAGGTATAGAAGCGCCATCTTGCATAAGGCATAATATTCCTGCAGCTGTGAGTTTTAATTGAACATCAGTAGGTTGTTCCAATGAAAAATTTCTATCGCTACCACTTACTATCTTTCCAGCCTCAGCAAGGTATAGCGCTAGGGCACTCATACCTGTACCTGCTACCCCTATAAAGTAGTAACGGTCTATGTTTTGCAAAGAATTTATTGTATTCATCATAAAGAATCCGCTAAGTTTTTAATCTGCTTATTATAATCAAATTGTATATCCTCGTGCAAAGTCTGTAAAGTAGTATTTATTTTTTTTAAATTACTGCCATACATATTTTTTATAAGGGGACTCGTTTTTAAATGTGTAGGTAAAGTCATTAGCAAGGATGCAATGTATATTCCTAAATCCACAGTAGTTGTCTTTTCCGAGCTATACTTTGAAAACTTAGCCGCTATTCTTAGCATTTTTCTTAAACCTTTCTTTGAATAAAAAACTGTTTTAGTATTTACCTCCTCGAATTGAGTTAAGATGGCCGATTTTGCATCCGTAACGAATTCGTGCTCTTCGTTTTCATAAAATAATAAATAAGTAGCTAATTCTTTGTTTTCCTTCTTGAACTTTAAAAGTCTATTGATTAGCTCCTTTAGCTCATTATTGTTTTTAGTGTCTAGCGTTTCTTTTAAGGTTTTTGCAGAGGCTGCTACCATTTTAAAATTATTTTATACTTGAAATCACAAATTATCCACCACAAAAAATACAATTTACCGTTCAATTTGTATTAAATTAATGGGAAAAAGCTGGGTATTTAGAAAACTCTTATTTTTTTGGCACAAAAATTTCTAATATACCTTTGTCATCAAAAAAAGACAAATTATGAAAAAGATTCTAAGTGTAGCTATAATTGCTCTAAGTTTAGTTAGTTGTAAATCTAGCACTGACGATGTTGCGAATACAAAAGACATTATTATATTGGGAGATAGTAGTACTTTAATTCCTGGTAATACTCTAACCGATACAGCATTACTTATTACTACTAATGCAGATGGTACAACAACATCTACGGCGGTTGTGCCTGGAGAAAAGCCAAAAGCGGTTGCTCCAAGTCCAAAGCCTGTGGTAACTCCAAAAGCTACTGCACAAAGTTCGGGTACAGGAAATACTAACACAAATAGTGGTAGCTCAACATCTGGTACAAGCAGTACTACACAGAGGAAAGGTATAAGTAAGGCTGCAAAAGGTGCTATAATAGGTGGCGTAGGCGGTGCAGCTGCTGGAGCAGTTATCGGTAGAAATGCTAAAGGTGCTGCAATTGGAGCTGGTGTAGGTGCTGCTGGTGGTTATATAATTGGCAGAAGTAAGGATAAAAAAGATGGAAGAAATTAATAAAATTGTTACTTAACTTTGAAACGTAAATCACTTGTGTAATTACAAGTGATTTTTTTATAATCTTAAATTAAAATAAATGTCTGCTTGTAGTTTTAATATTAGTTTTACTGCTGATACTGCTGTAGTTTTAGAGAGAGCAAAGAAAACCGTAGAGTCACAAGGTGGCACCTTTAATGGTGACCATGAAAGAGGTAGTTTTGATATTTCTGTAATGGGTTTTACTGTTGTAGGTTCATATATTGTAGAAGGAAATGACCTAGCAATATTAATTGATGAAAAACCGATGATGATACCTTGCAGCGCTATTGAAAGTTTTCTTACCTCAAAGCTGAATTAAGCAGCAGTCATCATCTTACTCACCATTTCTTTGAGTAAAGAAGCATCCGATACATTGGTGGAACCTATCCCTATGTTCTTAAGATTGTAATGATGCAATAGAATGAGCATTTTCTGCACCCCTTCAAAGCCGTAATTTTTCATTAGCATCTTTGCTTGCATTAATTGCGGACGGCTGTAGAATAGTTTAGATAAACCAGAGTCTGATTGATCTCTTAAGCCAAATGCCTCATACACTTTACTTATTTGACTATACAGGGTGGCCATTAAATAAATCATTGGACCTGCTTTAGGATTTTTCTCATAATAGAAGATAATCTTAAAAGCTTTTTCCGTATTTTTTGAGGAAAGTGCATCATATAACTCAAAGATGTTGTACTCTTTGTTTATACCAATATATTCTTCTATATCATCTTCGGTAATGGTAGTTCTTCCTGCGAGATTGAGAGCTATCTTTTCTATTTCGTTACTTATTCTGCCAAGATCGTTACCTATATGTTCCTCAATAAGCGTGATAGACTTGGCGCTCATTGAAAATCCTTTAGAATCTAGTAGTTCCTTTATCCAAGCGCCAAGTTTGTAGTCCGCCAATTTAGGAGAGTTATAATAGACTGCTGTTTTATTTACCTGTTTGTAAAGAGCCTTACGCTTGTCTAGAGTCTTATGCTTATGGGCTATTATAAATATGGTAGACGAAAGTGGATTTTGAATGTACGGTAACAAGACTTCTACATCTCGTAGCTGCTGTGCTTCTTTTAATATGACTAGTTGAAATTCTGAAAACATCGGATACCTCTTGCAGGCATTCATTATATCTCCTACTTCGGCATCTTTACCATAAAAAATGGTTTGATTAAATGAAGCTTCTTCCGGTGTTAAAATATGCTTTTCAGCATAATTTATTATTTGGTCTATATAATAATCTTCTTCCCCCTCGATCCAATACACAGGCTTAAATTGTTTCTTCTTCCAACTGTCGATTATTTGCTCTACCCCCATTTAAAAATTATAAAGTTTTGTGAATACAAAGATAACTCAAATTGTTTGGCAAGGTTTTAGACAATAGTGGAAAAAAAATAACAGGGCTTTCCAATTAAAATATTAATCAAAAGCTTAATTTCATTCATAATTAAAATAAATACATCATGGCTTTCGAAAACTTTCCACAAACCGAACAACCAGCAGTACCACAACCTATTGTAAAAAAAGACAATACAAAAAATATTCTTTATGTAGTAGTTGCCACATTAGCATTGGGAATTATTGGTACTTGGGCTTATATATTGCTGGATAAGAATAAGCAAGAGGATATCATTATTCAAAAAGAGAATACTATTGTAGCCACTAGCACACAGAGAGACCAATTACAGTCGGAACTCGAAGAAGCTGCATTGCGTTATGATCTTTTAAAGTCTGATAACTCTAGTAAAGACAGTAGCATAACTAGAAAAGATAGTGAGATTAAAGCAAAACAGGACGAAATTAGAAAAATTCTAAGTAACAAAAATGCTACAGAAGCCGAGCTTTCAACTGCTAGAAATATGATTGCTTCTTTAAACGGTGATATTTCTGTTTATAAAGAAAGAATCACTTTACTAGAGGGTCAAAAACAGCAATTAATTGTAGAAAAAACTGCTGTCACTCAACAGAGGAACAGTGCAATGAAAAATTATGATTCTGCTCGAGTAGTAATTAAAGAGAAGGAAAATAAATTAGAAATAGGATCTACATTGGTAGCAACTAATTTTAATATCATAGGAATTGATGATAAGAAAGGTGGTAAAGAAAAAGTAACAAGCACTGCTAAGCGTGTAGATAAAATGCGTATTTCATTTGACCTAGCAGAGAATATGATTGCAGAGTCTGGTGAGAAAGAAATATATGTATGTATCACAGCGCCGGATGGCACTTCTATTGCGGTTCCAGGACTTGGCTCAGGTACATTCACAACTAGGGACGGTAATTCTAAATCTTACACTAAAAAGATAAATGTAGAATATACACAAGCAAAGAAGCGTACGGTAAGTTTTGATTGGGAACAAAATTCTAATTTTAAAACTGGTGAGTATAAGATTGAGGTATACAACAATGGTTTTAAAGTGGGAGACGCTTACAAGCCTTTGAAGAAGGGCGGCTTATTTGGATAATTTTTATTTCTATGATATACCATCAAGTGACTAGCAATAGTCACTTTTTTTATGTTTAAGTTTTTAGAAAATAGCCCTTATGCTGGCTCTTCCAGTATGAACTACATTTGCTGCTTCGGGTTTTCTTCCTTCATATTCTATACGCATTTCCAAAGCACCGCCCAGTCGTTTTGTAAATTCCGCATTCCATAAGAAATTGTTACCAGGTAGTAGGCCATTAAGAAGTAAATAACCCACTGTGGTATTTTCAGCATTGGGATAGGCCTTAAGGTTGATGCGATTATAACTTATTCTTGCCAGAATACTTCCGTCAGAAATCATATTATACTTAAATTCTGTGTTGATGGCGTGGCTCTTTAATGCTTCTAAAGAATCAATACTATTCCGCTTATCTGCAAACTTATAAGAGATTGTTGCTCTAAATTTTGACTTATAGATAAAAGTTATATCAGGCTCAATTTCCTTCTGTGCTACATCGTAGTTTCTGTTATTAAACTTTACGCCAATAGTATTTAATTTGTTTTCACTGTATAGTAGTTTTAAGTTGCTCACCAATTTCTTACTCCAGTTTACCCGCAGCTTGGTGTTATACCTAGCTAATCTTCTATTTTCAAAACCA
>JBBRHK010000045.1:0-11655 GCA_038222815.1 Chitinophagales bacterium | reverse complement strand
TTTTTTTTGAATTGATATTAGGCCAAAGAAGCTGGGTGTGAATAATTATACAAAACGACTAAAAACTAGGGATGGTGTAAGTGATTTACCTTGCAAATGATAAAGTTTTTCAAAACTGTTCTGAGGTAAATTCGATTGTGTAATTTACGGCATCTAATATCTGTGCATCTTTATGGCTAGAATAAAAGTTGACCTTCATCCAATATACAATAACAGTAAAGCAATTGACAAAGCTCTACAGCAGGCATTTGAAGATGCCATTGACAAAAAAATAAAAGAAGTGGAAATCATTCCTGGTAAAGGCAGCGGACAATTGAGAAAGAAAGTAGAACGGTTTTTACAAATGCCGCATATTAAACCACTCTATTCAAGAATTGAGAATGATAGCAAAAATTTTGGGAGATTGTTTGTATATTTTAAATTTAAGTAGGCAGTCTTATTGTTGTTTATATATTCTGAAAATCCAAGGCCTTAATTGTACTTGTGTCCTATCTAAGCATCTAATTTCTACTCCTCCACGCCCACCAAATTAAAATAAACTGCAAAGGAAACAATCTTACCCAAGCCACCCAAGCAGGAAAACAAAAATGCTCACCAGTACACCCTCTTTTTTGAATCATAAAAATATGAACCGGGATAAATAAAATCAATAAAATGATGATTCCTATGGCTGCGGCATATCTGCTCTTTGGGATAAGTAATAGAAGACCAAGAATGATTTCTAGTACACCTACAATAATGTTTAAGGATTCTTTTTCAGGGAAATAATCAGGCATTATCTCCAAATATATTTCTGGACTTCTAAAGTGATTGATGCCTGCCAAAATAAATAATGCAGCAAGTAGTATTAAGGATATTTTTTTAAACATAGAGCAGAAGGAATTTATTTACAATCATTCAATTATTTGAAAGTACTATTTTCGTTGTGCAAAAAAATAATAAATTTAAAATACGTGACGCTCTCAGAAATATTTTATCAGTTTATTGCAGATATGCAGCGCACTACTTGGCTAGAGTATGTGGCAGCAATAGCAGGTATTGTGAGCGTATGGTATAGCAAGAAGGAAAATATATTGGTATATCCTATTGGGTTGCTTAATACTGCTTTCTATGTGTACCTCAGTTTTAAGGGTCACCTACTTGGAGAAGCTACTGTAAATATGTACTATACCATTATGAATATTGTGGGCTGGTACTTGTGGACGAAGAAGGATACTGCTGCCAAACCAACGCTGCATATTACTGGCGCTAGCAAAAAAGAATGGCTGGTACAAATTGGCATTTTTGCTGCATTATATCTTGTAATTTATTTTGCATTAGTTTACTTTAAAAATAATTTTTATGAAGGTATTATTCCTTGGGCAGATGCCTTAGCGAGCGCTTCTGCCTTTACAGGTATGTGGCTGATGACTAGAAAAAAGATAGAAAGCTGGTACTGGTGGATATTGACTAATATCGTAAGCATTCCTTTGTATTTTGTGAAGCATTATGTATTTACAAGTGTGTATTATGTGATACTGCTGTTTCTTGCTATTGCAGGGCTTATAGAATGGAGAAGAAGAGCTGCGCAGCAAAATATGGAAGACAGCAGGATAGTAACCACCTAATGGTAGGATTTTAAAGAAGCGTAAATGATTAAAAAAATAGTGTGCATCGGGCCAGAAAGTACTGGAAAGAGTTATCTCTCCAAAGCTTTGGCATTGCATTTTGGCTCAGTAAAAGTAGAAGAATATGCCAGAGAATTTTTATTAGAAACTAAAGTGCCTTACACAGTGCAAGATCTTAAGACGATTGCAGAAGGACAGCTACGATTAGAGGCAGAAGGAGAAAAGAGGCTTTTGGGAAAAAATAACAATGTGCCGCTTTTCATAGATACTGATTTGTACGTTATAAAAGTATGGAGTGAATTTGTTTTTGGTGAATGTGATAACGCTATTCTAAAAGAAATTGCAAAAAGAAAATATGATTTGTATTTGCTATGCAGTCCAGATTTACCTTGGGTAAAAGATGAGCTCCGAGAATATCCCGACCAAGCAACCAGAGATATCTTGTATCAACATTATAAAGAGCTACTTACAGCGCAATCCACTCCTTGGGTAGAGATTAAAGGTGCTTATGAAGAGAGAACCAAAATTGCGATTGAAGCGGTAGAAAAAATATTGAAATAAGTTACGTCAAAATAGTAAAATCATCTCCATCCTTTAAAAAAGAAAATTTTCCTCGTACATCATTTAATTCTTCTTTACTAAGCGTCATTTCACAAATGTCTTCCACATCCTCGCCGCAATAAAGGACCTGACCCAATGGTCCTATGATCATAGAGCTTCCATTGTGGTAAATGCCATTGCCATCTTTGCCTACCCTATTTACTCCTATCACATAGCATTGATTTTCAATTGCCCTTGCACATAATAGTGTACGCCAAGCGTGAATCCTGCGTTCTGGCCAGTTAGCGACATATACTAATACATCATACTCAGGAACTATAATGCCTTCCTCAGATAGTTTAATTTGTTGCCTTGCCCACACAGGAAACCTTAAGTCGTAGCAAATTTGTAAATTAACCTTCCAGCCTTTTAGAGAAGCTATTAACCTTTTGCTACCTGCACTATAATTATTTCCCTCTCCAGCAAAACTAAATAGGTGCCGCTTGTCGTATATACCGTAGGTGCCAGAAGGGAGCATACAAATGAGTCGGTTATAATAGTTGTTATTTTCTGAAGCTATGATACTTCCTACAATTACAATGTTCTTTTCTTGGCTTAATTTTTTCATCCATAGTATGCTGTCGCCGTCTTTTGTTTCTGCAAGATTTTGTGGAGACATACTAAAACCGGTGGTAAACATTTCTGGCAGAATTACAAGTTCTACATCGGAGGATAAAGATTCAATTTTTTCTTGAAATCTGATCAGGTTGGATGTTTTATCTTCCCATTCTAAATCTGCTTGTATTGTGGCAATATGGAGCATAACCTAATTTAAAATAATTGATTAGCTATAAAGATATACAATCAACAACCTTTGTACAACGAGTAGCCTAATACTATGATATCTATTATAATCCCAGTCTGTAACGAAGAGACGCATTTAAAATCTCTACTACCATTTCTACACAGTAATGGCAATGATCTTGTAAGCGAAATTATTGTTGTTTGTGGCGGTAGTACAGATGACACTAAAGCTGTATGTGAAGGGTTTGGAGTTAAATACATTTCTACGACTACTGCTAGCCGCTCTATACAAATGAATATGGGCGCAGCAGCAGCCTGCGGACAGCTTTTATATTTTGTACATGCAGATACCTGTCCTCCACCTTCCTTTGCCTTTACAATAGTAGAAGCATATAATAAAACGGCAAAAGCAGGCAGATTCAAAACAATATTTGATAGCAAAAGCATTCTGCTCAAAATGAATGCATATTTTACAAAGTTTGATTGGTTTATGTGTTATGGCGGGGATCAAACCTTATATGTAGAAGCAGCATTGTTTAAAAAAATAGGAGGCTTTAATGAGGCAATGCACATTATGGAAGACTATGAAATAACGGAGCGCTTAAAAGGGCATACTGCATATAGCATCCTAAATGGATTCGTAAAAGTGAGTGCGAGAAAATACGAAAAAAATTCTTGGTGGGCGGTACAGCGGGCTAATTATAGGGCGGTAAATGCATATAAAAAGAATATAGAATCTGCTACAATAAAAGCAGAATACCTTGCTAGAATCAAAAGATAAAATAAAAACTATTTATTAATTATCTTTTCTATTTTCAAACTATTTTAGTTTACAAAACAGCAAAATGTAATCCTTAATAATAACTTAAAATAAGAACCTTTAGTGAGTTTATATATTTCTGGTATTCAGCAGTGTGGGATAGGTGTGGTAAATGCTTCTGAAGCGGCCTTGTATTATAAGGAATTACTGGGTTTTGATTGTCTGGTATTTGATGATATTGCAGAGGCTAGCCTAATGACTAAATACACTGGTAATAAAATATATAGCAGAAGAGCAATTCTTACGATGAATATGCAAGGTGGTGGCGGTTTAGAGCTTTGGCAATTTATGAATAGAACCCCTTTAGCGCCAAAGCAAAAAGTTACAAGAGCCGATATTGGAATTTCTGTTATAAAAATAAAGACTAGAAATATAGAGAAGGCTTTTGCTTTTTTTAAAAATAGACATCAAGAAAAACTTACAACCATTGAATTAGACCTAGCATTAAAAAAACGGTTTTTCTTAGAAGATAAGTTTCAGAATACTTTTGAGATTGTAGAAGTAGACGATTTTTTTACTGATACAAGTCACGTTTGTGGCGGAGTTTATGGAGCTATAATAGGGGTAAGTAATTTGGCTGTGGCAACCATTTTCTATCAAAATATATTACACTCAGCAAAGATAATAGCTAAAGCAGGGCATCATTTAATTTTTAAAAATGAAAAGTCTAGTACGGGAGCATTCTCAAATTTATTAGGAGCTTTTGAGGTGGAACTTGTGCAAGCCACCAATCTGAATACAAATATTTATGAAGATAGATATTGGGGAGATTTAGGATTTATTCATCTATGCTTAGATATTGTAGATATGAGTGCATACAAGCAGCACCAATTAACGCAAGGAAATATTTTCACCGTTGATAGTGAAGGCTTTTTTGGAATGGACAAAGCAGGTGGACGATTTTGTTATATAGAAGATGCAGATGGAACACTCATAGAGCTGGTAGAAACCTATAAAGTGCCCATTATAAAAAAAATGGGATGGTACCTCAATCTTAAGAAGCGAAAAAGTAAAAACCCGTTGCCTAGCTGGATGTTGAAACTACTAGGATTGTCGAAAGTAAAATAAGTTATGAATAGCTAAAGTTTACATCTTTTGCTTCGTCTACGTCATTCAATGTGGGTAACATCACAACCTCTTTAAATTGTTCTTTCAAGGCGTAAAAAGTAGAATTGCATAGTGTAGATGTACTCCATTCTTTTAATTCAAATACCGAAGAAATCAATTCCTTCAACCCTAATAAGTAATAACCCCCATCTTCAGCAGGACCTAGAACTGCATCATTAAAATTTAAACAAGCAAAAGCATTTTCTATAATCTTTGTATTGAGGTCAAAACAGTCCGAACCAATAATTACTATTTTTTCTGCACCATCATTGATGACCTCTTGAAACGCCATTTTCATTTTCTCTCCTAAATCTCCTTCTACTTGTAGTCTTTTCGTAAATATGTCATCGCTCCATATATCTTGTTCTCCAATATGATCTGAATAGTAAACGTATTTCTTGCAGGGCAAATCTTGTACAATGGACTTCGTTTTTTCTAATAAGACTTCGTAAATATTTAATGCCGCTGCATCGCCCAAAGTATCGGCTATTCTAGTCTTTACCTTACCCAGTTGCGGGTTTCTTACAAATATTATTAAAGATTCTCTCATTTAATTATTTACAACATTTCTAAAAGTTGTCTTTTAGATAAAACAGTTTTATCAACTAAAAACGAAAAAATTTCTTTTTAATTGATTTTCTATGATTCATTCCTACCCATCATTTTCTTATACACTATAGAAGGACAATTACGCAACAACTTTAAAAAAGTGTGCTTGGACCTATCACTAAAACCTGCAATTAATTCAGCAAATTCTATTCTACTTTTTAGTACTTATTAATTCAAACTAATCACTAGGGAGGAAAAATAATATTTCATTTCTTATTGAAACTTATTTTTTCTAGGTATCTGTTACAACTCTAATTTACAACAATCTTGTTAAAATTAACATTCTAATGTTTTGATTGTTTAAATCAAAAGGATAAACGGCAAAATTTACGGACTTAACCATTTCGAAAAAATTACTAACTTCATAGAGTATGAATTTTAATCTTCAATCTCCTTATAGTCCAGCGGGTGATCAGCCAGCAGCAATTGCAGAACTTACTCAGGGGTTAATTAATGGTGAGCAACACCAAACACTTCTTGGTGTAACGGGTAGTGGTAAGACTTACACAATGGCCAATGTGATACAAAATGTACAGCGGCCTACACTGGTACTCACACATAATAAAACCTTAGTAGCACAATTGTATGGAGAGTTCAAGCAATTTTTCCCAGATAATGCTGTCGGGTATTTTGTTTCCTACTACGATTACTATCAACCAGAGGCGTATATGCCAGTGAGTAATACTTATATAGAAAAGGATTTGAGTATAAATGAAGAGCTTGATAAACTTAGGCTTCAAGCCACCGCACAATTGTTAAGTGGACGAAGAGATATAATAATTGTAGCAAGTGTAAGTTGTATTTACGGTATGGGAAACCCCACAGAATACGAAAACGGGATTATAAGAATTCACGCTGGGCAAGTCATTTCTCGTCAAGGTTTTTTGCACGCCTTAGTAAATTCATTATACCATAGAAGTCAGGGCGATTTTACAAGAGGTACATTTAGAGTAAAAGGGGACACGATAGATATAAATTTACCTTATGTAGATTTTGGATATAGGATAAGTTTTTTTGGAGATGAAATAGAAAGTATAGAGACGCTAGAACTCAGTACTGGTAAACGAATAGGAGCAGTGGAGAACGCTGCGATATTTCCTGCAAATTTATATTTAGCTCCAAAGGATATGCTCACTAGAGTGGTGCACGAAATACAAGATGAGCTGTTATTACAAGAAGAATATTTTAAGAAAGAAGGAAAATACATAGAGGCACAGCGAATAAATGAGCGAGTGAATTATGACCTAGAAATGATAAGAGAACTCGGCTACTGCAATGGTATAGAAAACTATTCAAGATTTTTTGATAGGCGTGTACCAGGCACTAGGCCCTTTTGTTTACTCGATTATTTCCCTAGCGACTTTATTTGTATGATAGATGAAAGTCATCAAACCATACCACAAGTAAGCGGAATGTATGGAGGAGATAGAAGCAGAAAACTAGTGCTAGTTGATTATGGATTTCGCTTGCCTTCTGCTATGGATAATAGGCCATTGAATTTCTCAGAGTTTGAAAATATTATAGGGCAAACTATTTATGTAAGTGCTACCCCCGGAGATTATGAGCTAGAAAGAAGCGGTGGCGTGGTGGTAGAGCAAGTAGTGCGACCTACTGGATTGTTAGACCCTCCAATAGAAATAAGACCTAGCGTAAATCAAATAGATGATTTATTAGAGGAAATAGACAATCGAATAAAACTTGGCGGAAGAATTCTTGTGACCACGCTTACCAAGCGTATGGCAGAAGAAATGGATAAATATTTGCAACGCATCAATATCAAAAGTAAATACATTCACAGTGAAGTGCATACGCTTGATAGAGTGGAAATTTTGCGTGAGCTCCGACTTGGAATTATAGATGTATTAGTAGGTGTAAATCTTTTGAGAGAAGGATTAGACTTACCAGAGGTTACGCTTGTAGCTATACTAGATGCAGATAAGGAAGGTTTTTTGAGAAATGAAAGAAGCCTTACACAAACAGCAGGAAGAGCTGCGAGAAATGTAGATGGACTCGTTATTTTTTATGCAGATAAGATGACGGAAAGTATGCAAAAAACAATTGATGAAACAGATAGGCGCCGAGAAAAACAAGTCGCACATAATATTGCTAATGGCATTACACCAATGACGGTGAATAAAAGCAGAGATCAAATATTTGCCCAAGGTAGTGTGCTAGATGTAAAAGGCTATGATCCATCTAACCCTTATGCGCTAGATAATGATAATGTAGCAAGCGTAGCAGCAGAAGAGGAAAGCGATTACATCACTATTCCACAATTGGAAAAAGCCATAGGTGGCGTAAAGAAGCAAATGGAAAAAGCTGCAAAAGATTTAGATTTTATGGAAGCTGCAAGGCTTCGGGATAAAATGTTTCAAATGAAAAAGCAACTAGAAGAAATGCAATAATAATGGCCGCTACCGAAGATTTCAATAGTTTTTATAATACACAACTACTTCCTTCACTCACTGATTTGCGAGAGCGTTCTCAGGTAAGTAAACGATGGCTTTATATAACACTGGGAGCATTGGCTTTTGGTTTTGTATATTTTGTAATATTTTTTGTGATGGAGGTGAATGATGGTATAAGTATAGTGCCATTATTTGTATTCTTTATTGTTACATTGGTAGGGCTTGGGTTCCACATTAATTCAAAAGACGATTACACTTTATCTTTTAAAGAAAACATCGTTCGTAAAATATTAGATTTTATTTACCCTGGAATTATCTACGAGCCAGGTAAATATGTAAATAGTAAACATTATAAAAATAGTTCTCTACAGCGCAGCATTTATTCTGATATAAATGGCGACGACTTTTTTAAAGGGCAATATAAAGGAGTCAGTTTTACTTGTAGTGAGTTAAATACGCAACAAAGAGGAGAAGAAATCTTTAATGGTTTATTTTTCATTGCAAGTTTAAGTGCTTATTATAACGCTGGCACATATATATGGAGTAAGGGTAATGAGCAACTTGCATCAAGCGTATACACAGAACGTTATAGATACTATCCGATGCCTAAAGTGTATGATATACAAATGGGCGATGCTAATTTTGATAAATGTTTTATAGTGCGTAGTACTAATCCTGCGCAAGCTAGAGAAATCCTTAGCGGCGTAAGAATGCAACAAATGGTAAACTTTTATAGCAAGCTCAATAAAGATATTTCCTTCTCTTTTGTAGGAGGTTATTGCTATGTAGCGTATCCTACCGAGAGGCGCTTATTTGAAGCGGGTAAGGACCCCGGCAATGAGGCAAATATCAAAAAACATTTTATGAGTATCCTTACTTTTTTATCTTTTGTAGATAAGCTGATGTTGGATGAGATGGTTTGAGGGGAGATTGATAAGATTCTTATAAAAATAATAAATTATTTGCCACAGATGCACAGGTACAATCGTGTCGCGAAGCATCCGCCAATTCCGTGCGCCAATGTATATTATCCTCCCTGCTAACCAATTGAAATCTTAGATACTAATAATCATACTGCCTCTTAAAAACATTCAGCCTGATCCCTGCTGTTACAAGTGTTGTATTACTTTCTCCTGGAGTATTTGCAATTGAAAAATTTCTTTGTTGGAATGATGCTTCAAAAAACAGATTTTGTTTTAACTCATACGAAACAGTTACAAATGCATTAATTGCGTTTGCTTTAGCACCATTTGTTACAAAAAATCCATCGTTGCCGCTTCTTGTTTGATATTCTTTAAAAATGTTTCCACCAAAGTTTTTGCCAAGCGTATCTAACCCTTTATTGTAGTAAATAAGTGTACCATCTATCACCCATCTTGGTCCAGGTTGGTAATATACTTTGGCAATAAATTCCTGAAAATTAGCGCCTAGCGGATGCGCAAGCGGTTGGTTGTAGTGTGTGTAATTAGAAATGCTATCAAAATGCGCATAAGTAAAAGGTCGCACACGATTCGTTTCAAACTGTAAATCAAGATTCTTAACAGAGAATGCATCTACATATTTTACACCAAGCTGATAGCCGTATTTATTTACCCAACTATCTGGGTTTTTTCTAAGGTCATTGATTCTAAATTCATCTAAGATAGACTGCCCATAAATTTGCAACCTGTGGGCAATGTTTGCTTTAAAATCAAGACCAGCTAGCGCATTATCTGGGCTACCGATTGTTCCTTCTACGTGTCTGTAAAAAATCACTGGATTCAAATATTGAAAATCGAATCTATTTTTCCTACCAAAAATAACACCTTCGAATAAACCAACATTAAGCCATTTAGTAACATTCACACTCAAGTGATGCATTGCTGCATACTTTCTATCTAGTAAAGTGTCACTCGTTTTTACAAACTGTGGTTGTAGTTCCATAAATAGATTTTGGTACTGCAGTTTCCAAATCTTTGTTTTTACTTTAAGAAATAAGTTGCTATTGCCCCAGTCGCTTAGATAAAGACTTCTGTAACCATTCCCTATAAAATTTTTATCATAACCAAATTGTACATTGATGTGCTCTTTAGCTGCACCGAATGTAAAATATCCTCTAGCATCAAAATAATCGACCCCAGTTGTTTTAAAGTTCTTATAGAATCCGTAGCCGGGTACTGCTTTAAGTTCATTCACTTTTTGTTGAAAAAACTGTGGCCCACGCTCTTGGTTATCTGTTACAATAGATGAGAAGCCTATCTTCTTTGCAATCATTCCTCTTACATTTATACCACGGCTATTCAGAAATATGCCTTCACTATAGCCAGGCTCTACGGCTTGGGTAATGTGTAGCACAGGATTTACAGCAAGAAAAAAATCAGGATTATTTACCTCTATCATATTGGCTTGCGTCTTATAGAAAGACTTAAGCAACGGCTTCGCACTATTGAAATCCTCTCTTGGCGTAGTGACCCACTCGCTATTATTCATCAGCAAGCTTCTCATATTGTATTCATCTACTGCTGTAAGATTGAGGTCAGTCCACTCAGGAAATTTATCAATACCAGTACTATCTGCATAGCCAAGCCTTGCACTATCAAGAAATTCTATTTCTCTCACAATATCCTTCCTTGAAAAAGGCTTTACCGTAGAAAAATTAAGATTAGTGTTGCGCTGTTGCTTTATTTCTAGACGCTCAATAAATCTGCTTGACTTATCTCCTTGGTTGAGAAATGTAGATTGTGCATTAGCATTATTAAAGACAGCACAAAGCAGTAGAGATAGAAATATTTTGATAGAAGAGTGCATAGTTTTTGGTAGTGGTTATAAATTGTGTATTTTGTAATTGATGCAAAAATATCTTATTAAGGACATACTTATTGTAAATGAAGGTAAAATAACGCTTTCAGACCTGTTTATTAATGACGGGATCATAGAAAAAATAGCTCCCAATATTACTTTACCATTCGCTGTAAAAGAAATAAACGGAAAAGGACTTCATTTATTGCCGGGTGTAATAGACGACCAAGTACATTTTAGAGAACCTGGCCTCACGCACAAGGCAGATATATATACCGAAAGCAGAGCAGCAGTGGCAGGTGGCACTACCAGTTTTATGGAAATGCCTAATACGATACCCAATGCACTTACTATTGATTTATTAGAAGACAAGTATAAAATAGCACAGCAGTCATCGCTAGCCAACTATTCTTTCTTTATGGGTGTAAGCAACGATAATGCTGTTGAGGCCTTGAAAGTAAATCAGCTCAAAGATAAAATCTGTGGCCTTAAAATATTTATGGGCAGCAGCACAGGCAATATGCTAGTAGATAATCATTCTGCATTAAATACCATCTTTAGTGAAAGTGAAGTACTCATAGCTACTCATTGTGAAGATGAACCAATTATAAAAAGGCGGTATGCAGAACTGAAGGCAGAAAAAGAAAACTTATCGCCTGCAGATCACCCTATTATAAGAAATGATGAGGCTTGTTATGAATCTTCTTTGCTCGCAATTCAGTTTGCTACAAAATATGATGCAAGGTTACACATCTTGCACATAAGCACGCAAAGGGAAATACAACTTTTTGGCAATATGCTACCTTTAAAAGAAAAACGAATTACTGCAGAAGTATGTGTGCATCATTTACATTTTACGGCAGATGATTATGAAGCACTAGGCTATAAAATAAAATGTAATCCTGCGATAAAAGCGCCCAACAATAGAGATGCTTTGTGGAAAGCACTACTCAGCGACAAGTTAGACGTCATAGCAACCGAC
>JBBRHK010000044.1:0-11765 GCA_038222815.1 Chitinophagales bacterium | reverse complement strand
TTACTACCTAAGCAAAAAGAAATGCACGGCTTAAAGCCAACTAGTTTTAAAATGAGTGATGCTGTTATAGAAAAACTAATCACAGATTACACTAGAGAAAGTGGCGTAAGAGAATTGGATAGGCAACTTGCCAGCGTTATGCGCTACCAAGCCAAAGAGCTAGTGCTTAAAGGCAAACTAAAGGCCACCATTACCAACAACGACTTAGAGAAAATTCTGGGTAAGACAAAGTATAGTAACGATCTGTACAAAATGGCTAATATCCCTGGCGTGGCTGTAGGCCTTGCTTGGACATATGTGGGTGGCGACATTTTATTTATAGAAGCACAATTGAGTGATGGTAAGGGCGACCAATTACTAACAGGAAACCTTGGTAATGTGATGAAGGAAAGTGCCACAACAGCTTACAGTTGGATAAAGGCTAATGCTAAAAAACTAGGTCTTGCACCGTTATTTTACGAGAAGAAAAATGTACACGTACATATACCTGAGGGCGCCACGCCTAAGGATGGCCCAAGCGCTGGTATTACAATGATGACTGCACTGGCGAGTGCCTTCACAGGAAAAAAGGTAAAGCCTTACTTAGCTATGACTGGAGAAATCACATTGCGTGGACAAGTATTACCTGTGGGTGGCATCAAAGAAAAAGTACTAGCGGCAAAGCGTGCTGGTATTAAAGAAATAATTATGTGTGCTCAAAATCAAAATGATGTGAATGAAATAAATCCTGCATATATCAAAGGATTAAAGTTTCATTATGTAAAAACGATGAATCAAGTATTGGATATAGCCTTGGAAGGATAATTTTTTTTTAAAAAACTAAAACTTTCCTATATCCTTTTGCGTATATAGTATTGAATTGCAACTAATGATATGTTGGTTGTTTTAAGGGTTAAAAGAAAAATCCCGCCGATTCTTCGGGGGGGTTTTTTATTTTGACCAATTTGAAACTTCTTCAAAAAGTTTGGCAAGATGAGATATCATAAAAAAACAATATCTGCTTTCTAGTTTTCAAATTTCAATTTAACTCTAATGAAATTCTCTTCTGATTGGTTTATATAATAAGTACGAGAAAGCTAAAACGTACTACAAGCCAGCCCTTCGCTCATTCGCCCTCAACCAATCCTCTTCTTCTGGCTCAGCCAAAGCCTGCATTACCCCAATGAAAAGAATTAGTCCAATAGAACCTGCTAACATTGTAAGGCTGAAGCTTAAATATCGTTTTATATCATCGTATCCGTGCTTAGAAAAAGTAATCATATCTGTAACCATAGAATATGCCCAGGCACATAACATTACGGTAAATATGGCCATCGACAGGTATTTTGCAACAGGAGATATTACTTTTTTCGTACGCTTCCAATAATAAAGCACCACGCTTATAAAAAATATGCCCGGCGCCAAAATCATTACACTCCTAAAAAATATTTCAGTAAAGGAGAAGCTATCCAAAAAGCCGAATGTGAATTTTATAATGAAAAATATTGCAACCAGAAACAGTAAAAAGAACACAAAGCTGAAAAATATATTTCCAAACAATCTAATATATCGTCCTATCTTTTCTTCGGTAGTCATAACTAATTAATTTTAAAAATAACTCAAATTCGTTTTTGGAGTAAGCGTTAGTAATGTTTCATATATCAAATTAATCGTTTGTTCTACATCACTCTTATGCAGCATCTCCACTGTAGTGTGCATATACCTTAATGGAATAGAAATAAGAACAGATGGACAACCATCATTGGCATAAGCAAAAGAATCCGTATCCGTTCCGGTACTCCTGCTTGTAGCACGAAGCTGTACTGGAATTTTTTTCTTCTTTGCCACGTCCTGTACTAGATCTATTAGTTTATTGTGTACCGCTGGCCCATAACATAAAGCAGGACCATCGCCGCACTTACACTCTCCTTCTATCAGTTTATTTATCATTGGTGTAGTACTGTCATGGGTCACATCTGTTACAATAGCCACATTAGGTTTTATTCTACGTGCTATCATTTCTGCACCACGCAAGCCAATCTCCTCTTGCACTGCATTTACAACATATAATCCGAAAGGAAGTTTTACCTTATTCTCTTTTAACCTTCTAGTAACCTCGGCTATCATAAACCCTCCTATCCTATTGTCCATTGCTCTACCTATGAGGTAATCGTGTGCTAGCTCCTCATATCCATCTACGTAGGTACACACAGCACCTACGTGAATGCCTAGGGCTTCTACTTCTTTTTTATTCCTTGCACCACAATCTAAAAATAGATTCTCTACTTTAGGTTGGGTTTCTTTCTCTGCCCCGCCACTTCTTGTGTGTATAGCAGGCCAGCCAAAAACTGCTTTTACAATACCTTTCTTGCCGTGAATATTAATGCGCATAGATGGTGCAATTTGATGATCTACACCGCCATTTCTCTTTAGATAAATAAGACCTTCTGGATTGATGTAATTTACAAACCAACTTATTTCATCGGCGTGTGCCTCTATTACCACTTTAAAAGGATGCTCAGGATTTATAACACCCACTGCAGTTCCGTAAGGATCAGTAAAAGTCGTATCCACATAAGGTTTAAGATATTCTAACCAAAGTTTTTGCCCGCTAGCTTCAAAACCGGTAGGTGATGCATTGTTAATATAAGTTTCAAGAAATGTATAGTTCGAAGAAGATTTTTTCTTTGCGGTTGCCATAAAATATTATTTGTGCAAAAATAAACAATACCATCTGAACGACTTGGAAAACTTAATACACTCAATAAGGTAAATGCCTTTAGTTTAAAAGCCTGAAGAGCTGAAATTATTATAGAATCAAAGTATGAAAAATTGCCCAAAACCCTGATGAATTGAAGAACTATAATAATTCCATCCCTTCGGGATTACTAAAATGATAATACGGATGATTATTTTCAGCTGTGCCTAGCCAACTGAATAAATTACTTTACGGCTTTAAATAATGCGCCAGGCTACTTATGAGGTAAGATGCTACCATCAACCCGTCTACCAAAAAATAGTAAAAATAATATCCTCTTTTTTTATTAGTAGCTAGTATGTAAACGACTACCAATGCCACAGAAGTAAGCAGATGGCTTATGATGTAGGTTGTAAATCCAGTAAAATAAAATAGTACAGCTACTGATGCTACAAATACCATAAATACCACCCACCAAAGCCTTTTCACATAGGAGATAGGATAATCAGTGGCTATGGAGTAAATAGCTAGTTGCCTATCTACAGCAGCGTCTCGTAAATCAAACAAGATGCAGAGTAGTAACACAAACATAAAGCGATTGATTAAAAGAAAAATAGACTTCAACTCTACACTTGTTTGTTCCCATAAAGGAAAAACTACAGTAACGACCGCCCAAGTAAATGCCAACAAAAATGTTTTGATAAAGCCATTCCCTTTGCGAAGTAGTAGGACTTTAAAGCCTACAAGTGGCAAGCAATATATCAAAGTAAGTGTGGCCGTAATGGCTATTGGTATCCATAATGTGAGTAGAACTTTATATGATAACAGCAACCCGAGTAAAGACAAGCCTAGTAATATTAGATAACCAATATTATCTGCGGTGCTAAAAAAGGACTGTCTATTTTTTGAAAAATTCCATTTGGAAATAAGCCAGTAAAAATTGTAACTACCAATAGTAGCAATAAAAACTACCATCAGAATAACAAGATCTGGTGACTGCCTAAATAACAAATAAGTCTCAAGACACATTGCTACCGCACAGCAAGCAATAAAAATAGAATGAGAAAATATGAATTTGAATACAGCCTTCATCTATAGGGTGCGAATGAAAACAGGATCATCGGTCTTTATAACGTTACTTTTATTCTTAGCAAAATCTTGAACATATATTTCAAAGAAAACAGTATCAGTGTAAGGTGTGGGACGGGTACCACTATTAGCAAGAAATCTTGTTGTTAGATTTACTTCTACCGTAGCATCAAGATTTGATTTTTTTATAAGATTACTAGGAAACTTGATAGAATCAATTACAAAAGGAGGAATGGTAAGATTCTTGATATACACATACGATGTATCACTTAAAGAAAAACCAAAATCGCCTTCAGCATCCGTAAGTTGAATTGAAAGAATTGGAGGTCTAAATGAAGGACTTGTATTAAGAGTTCCAGCAATGTAACTATTAGGCTTTATAGACTTAAACTCTATCTGAGGCACTGTGGTAAACTTATCTTTGTTACAAGAAAATAGAAAAACGCTTATTAACATTAAACCTAAAATATTCTTCATAGTGATAATTTTTTCTACTTCAAATTTAAACAACTAAAAGCAGAATTATTGATTCTTTAAGTTGTTTTACATAATTATTAAGTTTGCATTAGTAAATGACGCAGCAAGTAGATAGAAACATATTAATCGAAAAGATCTTTAGCAAAACTAAGTCTGCTACAGAAGACTTGTATTTAGCAATGTATCAATATCAATATGAGCATTGCGCTGTATATCAATCTTATTGTAATCACTTGAGGCGACCTAAAGATTTGAATAATTTTAAAGAGATTCCTTTTCTACCAATTTCGCTTTTTAAGACAAATATTGTCAGTAGTTCTACCTTAGTTCCTTCAAAGTATTTTGCGAGTAGCGGCACTACAGGACAGCAAAGAAGCAAGCATTACATAGCGGACATCCACATTTATGAAAAGAGCTTCTTACATAATTTCGAAAAAGCATTTGGCGACATTAACAAATTCAGTATTCTTGGGCTATTACCCTCTTATCTTGAGCAGCAGGAATCTTCGCTTGTGTATATGGTAGATTATTTAATAAAAGAATCTACTATATATGGAGGAGGTTTTTACCTCCATAATTTTGAAGATTTACAGAAAAAGATATTGGATAATGAAGCCAATCAAATTCCTACGATATTATTTGGAGTGACATATGCGCTGTTAGATTTTTCGGAAGCATTCCCGATGTCTTTAAAACATTGTACTATTATAGAGACAGGCGGTATGAAAGGAAGAAAAAAAGAACTCACCAGAACAGAAGTACATCAACAGCTTTGTAAAAGCTTCAAGTTAGAAAATATTTTTTCTGAATATGGGATGACAGAACTATTTGCTCAGGCTTACTCTAAAGGGCAAGGTATTTATACTCAAAATGATTTACTACAAGTATGTATTAGAGAGGATGATGACCCATTTGAATTATCATTTACACCAGTAAAAAATAAAACTGGCTTACTTAATATCATCGACGTTTCCAATATAGACAGCTGTTCTTTTATAGCAACAGATGATATCGCTGTACTTTATGAGAATGGAGACTTTACCATTGAAGGAAGGGCAGACAATAGTGACATCAGGGGTTGTAGCTTATTGGCGTTATAGCTACTTACGCTTGCTTTTTAAATATTTCTCCTTAATGATTTCAGCCATTGATTTATTATAGATTTTTGACTCTATCCAAGAATGAACATCTAAATAAGCATAAGCCCTTACCTCAAACCGGCTATTTTCAAATTGCTTGATTGTCTCATAAAACTCCTCAAACGCAACAGACAGATTTCTCGGATTCAAATCAAATGAATTACGCAAAAACTTGAACATCTCCTTCTCTACCATAGTAAGGTGCTCCATCTTTGCCATAAATCGATATACAGATTTAATCAAAGATTCTATGATTTCATAATTACCCAATTCATAGTGTGCAATTAAATGTAGCAAGCGAGCATAACTCTGCAAGTCTGCTCTGAGACCAGGTTTGTCGTTAATGATAAGCCTTAGAAAATCAATACAGCTTTCATAATCCCCATAGCCAAAATAGATGGTAGCTATTTTATAATTTAGCACTAATCTCCTGTGCTCATCTACAATTGCTTCATACTCGTTTAGCTTTTTTACTACTTTAGGAATAAGTTCTATCCCTTTGTAAAAGCTTCCTGTGCTTATATATCTATTAAACTTTGCGCTATGTAGATATACAAATATTTGCATTTGAATATGCTCATCTTGCATTCCAATTTCAGATTCTGCAAATACTTTAAACTCTTCTAGTACTTCGTAATTTTTTTTATAATGTCGTAAATCGAAAAGAGCATTGAGCAAATTATGCATCCCTTTTACATAATGCATCGTTTCCAACTTTATCATCTTCTCCTCAATAGAAAACAGATCAACCCATTTTTGTGTAAACTTATAATAAGAAACAAAATCCTGCCGAATGAAGGCGCTCCATACCTTACACTGATAGAGATTTAATTTTTCGTAGAAATCTAAATTTTCCATTCTTATTTCAGAAAATCGTGTTTCTAAAAAGGCGTCAAGTCGAGCCTCTTCTTCTTCATTTTTGATATGACCATTCTTTACATACCAGCTATATAATTGCAAGGCAAGATTACTTAATAAGGTAATATTTTTTCTGCGTTCACTTACTAGTAAAGCCTCCTGAGACAACACCTCTGCCCTATCTGCGGAGCTCCTAGTAATATGTAATGTTTCTATTTTTTTCTCCAAAGAAATCACCTGAGCTGTTATCGCATCTTGGTGAAAATCTTTTGCTTGTTCTTTTAGTCTATCCAATAGTTTTAATGACTGACCTAATAACCCTTTATTGTATAGAATTCTTGCATTGTCAAGCTGCTCATGCATATCTATCTCAATACTTTCATTAGCCTTAATAATTCTAAGACTAGCCAATATTTGCCTATATAAATGCGCTTTTAAATTGGCGAGTTGATTTTTATTAGCGAGGCCACATTTTTTTAAAATAGCTTCATCATTTAATAGTGAAGTCTTATCTAAGGCATCAAAAAGCTGTACCACTTTCAGGCTATGTGTACCCGAATTTCTATTGCTAAACAGCTTAAAATTGCGCTTTTCTGCCTTTTGAAGAGAATTAATTAACTGTAATAAGGGATCATTTTGTCTGTTGGGCATAATATATTTAATACTCTAGAACTCAATACTAGCGGCACTCTCAGTAAAATAATCAGCATTTGCCTAGCACAAATTTAACTAAAAGATGGTTTGTACACTGCTGTTGCTCTGGTTATCTTTACATTATCAATGAAAGGAAGGCCTTAATATTGATTTTCTACTTCTAATTTACAGGCGAAAGCCTTCACGAGTTTTCATATGGCAAGCAATCGAAAAAGTCGCTCCGTTTCTACGGAGGGGCTCTTTTTTTTTCTGCGATAATATGGTCTTGCTTTAACTTACTTTCTATCAACCTTACTAACTAACCCTAAGCATTACTTCCTTATCGTTATCAATTAATGCTTAATTCTGATAGTAAAGCTTTCCAACGGTAGAAACTAAAGTTTTTGCAGGTAACTGAGCTTTTAAGAGATAGTCTTTTTCAAGTATTCTTACATTCCATTACAAAGATTACCTAAAACAAGAAAGTCGCTAATATAGCGACTTTCTGAAGTGAACCGGCAGGGACTCGAACCCTGGACCCATACATTAAAAGTGTATTGCTCTACCAACTGAGCTACCGATTCATCGTTTCCTTTTTTTAAAGGAGTGCAAAAATAGCTGCAAAATGTTTTACCTCCAAATAAAATACAAATATTTTTTTCCGAATCTTAAATAAAGAAAAAAAACAGCAACAAAAGCCTGTACACACTCTTAAAATGGACTCTGATGTTGTATTAACTACTAGTATCTTTGTTTGGTATGAAATCTAATATTAGCAATATTGTGGTAGCCATCACTGGAGGTAGTGATGGAATAGGGAAAGCACTGGTAGAACAATACCTTCAACTAGGTGCAAAAGTATCTACCTGTGGTCGCTCTCTTGCGAAACTAGAGATACTTTCACAATCATTAAATAACAGCAACTTGTATTGCGTAACAGCAGATGTAAGCAAATACGAAGACTGCGAAAATTTTATAAATAGCACGCTTAAAACCTTCGGAAAAATAGATATACTCATTAATAATGCAGGCATATCAATGAGGGCATTACTAAAAGATGCCTCCATTGAAGTTTTTAAACAAGTAATGGACATCAACTATTTTGGCACGGTATATTGCACCAAACTAGCGCTGGAGAGTATTATAGCAAATAAAGGCACTATTGTAGGTGTTTCTTCTATTGCTGGCTATAGAGGCTTACCCGGAAGAAGTGGTTACAGTGCTAGCAAATTTGCTGTAAATGGCTGGTTAGAGGCAGTAAGAACTGAGCTTATGGAGGATGGCGTAAATGTGATGTGGGTATGCCCAGGCTTTACAAAATCAAATATTAGAAATGCTGCATTAAATGGTGAAGCCACAAGTATTGGTGAAACGCCAATGAATGAGAATAATTTAATGAGCTCCGAAGAATGTGCTACACATATAATAAATGCGATAGATAAAAGAAAACGCAGTCTCGTCCTTACTTTTACTGGAAAACGAACTGTTTTTATGAATAAATTTTTTCCAGCTTGGACAGATAAATTAACTAGAAAGTTTTTTTATAAAAATGGAAATCTTATAAAATAATTATTTAACAGTTTTAATAATTAATGTGCCTACAAGTCAAAAGAGCCTTTTCTTCTAGTCTCATTCTTTTATATTAATAATTAGTTTTTTTAAAGGAGGTATTTTTTAATACTTTTATACAAAGACGACAACCAATTTATCCTTTCCTCACACATGGCACTAGTTACCCTCACAACAGATATTGGTATTTACGACTATATACCGGGCGCTATAAAAGGCCGACTTATGCAGTGCAATGAGGCATTTAAAATCATAGATATTCTTCATAGTCTTCCTCCATTTAACTTTCCCCAAGCAGCTTACATTTGTAAAAATGTGATAGATAATTATCCCAAAGGCACTTTACATGTAGTACTCACCAATGTTTTTGATGAGAGACCTAAACAAATGCTTTTTGCAGCTTACAAGGACCAGTATATTGGCTGTGCAGACAATGGATTGCTTGGAATGATACTGGAAGAATCTCCTGCAATTGTAGCTGGTATTGCTTTACCAGCTAAAGAGTCCATTAGCATTTTTGATTGTGCTTCTGCTATTGGCAATGCTTTCAACGATTTACTACAAGGAAAAACGATGGCAGAAATAGGAGACTTGACTGCAGATTATCAAATAAAGAAAACATTTCGCCCAAAGCTGGGTCAAGACTGGATGGAGGGGCAAATTATTTTTATTGATAATTTTGAAAACGTCATCATTAATATTACAAAAGACGAATTTGAAGAACAAAGAGCCGGGCGTAAATTTAAAATTGTATTTAAAAGAGATGAGGTAATAGACAGTATTAGTAACAGCTATGCAGACGTGCAACACGGTGAAAAACTTGCCTTATTTAATTCCGCAGGATATTTAGAAATCGCCATTAATAAAGGAAATGCTGCTGGCCTATTGGGATTGCAAGGGTATACAGAAAATAGTGCTGCAAGTGCTCAAATCATAAATAATAAGCTAATTTACCAAATGGTTAAAATATACTTTGAACAATAAAAGTTAACTTGCGGGTCTTAAAAAATTGAAATCAAACTAAAATTAAACAATGAAAAAATTACTATTGGCAGTGTTAAGCGCAGGATTTTTATTGAGTGCGTCAGCACAAGTAAAAATGCCAGCTTCTTCTCCTACACAAAAAATCTCACAGGCTTTTGGTCTTGGCAATATTGATGTTACCTACAGTAGACCTGTAATGAAAGGCAGAAAAATTATGGGCAACTTAGTTCCGTTTGGTCAGGTATGGCGTACAGGTGCCAATGCAGCAACATTAATAAAGTTTACTGCAGCAGTAGAGATTATGGGAAATAAAGTAGATACAGGTACCTATGCGCTTTACACCATTCCCGCTGATGGCGATTGGACTGTAATTCTAAATAAAGGAATCACAAACTGGGGATCTGATGGTTACGACGAAAAAGCAGACGTAGCAAGATTTACAGTAAAAAAAGAAAAGACAAGAAAGCCTGTTGAAAGTTTTACAATGCAGTTTACTGATGTAAAGGCGGCAACTTGTAACCTAGAGATGATGTGGGAACGTACAGCACTTGTCATTCCGATTGTAGCCTATAATCTTACTAACTCTATAAAGATGGATTTAGAGAAAGCGATTGCTACTAGTGATAAAAAGCCATACTGGCAAGCAGCACAATTTTACAATGAGTATGACAACAATCAAGCTAAAGCATTAGAGTATATCAATGCTGCTGTAAAAGAGCAACCTACTGCATTCTATATGTGGCTATACAAAGCAAAGGTAGAAATGGCTATGGGAGATAAAGCAGCGGCAAAAGCTAGTGCCACTACTTCTCTAGAGCTTTCAAAAGCAGCAAAAAATAATGACTACGTGAAAATGAACCAAGACTTGCTAAAGAAATTATAAGTAAGTACATCTAAATTTATAAAGACTGCCTTCAAGAAATTGGAGGCAGTTTTATTTTAGGCTTATTCATTACAAAGAACACTATTCGTTTTATAGTTAAAATTAAAACTTTTGGTACTTGAAAATGAACCTTCTAATTTCTACCTACTACATCCTTGAATCTCAGTGGCTATTGTTAAGTATTTGCAAAAGGCTTCATTTTTCTCAGCTTTATGCAGCAAATAATTATCAAAGATTGTCTTTTAATAGAAGGCGGTAACAAAATTGATTAATGATAATTTATAAATAGTTTAGTTTTTAGTGTTTAAGTGATGTGTTTTCAATGATAGCAATCGTAAATTATTAATGAAAACACGTGGTTTGTAATTTTCATCAAACCTAACTGAAAAACCTTTCCATTTCTATGGCGAGGTTTTTTTTTGCCATAAAGAGCGACCTACCCAAAATTGATATTCGATGTTACTATTAACGTTCTGAGAAAAATTAGAAAATGGCAAAGTAAATTGTAAAGATGAAAATCTCCTATATCATGAGATCAATTACTTTATAAAGATTGGCAGTAATACCAACTCAAAGAAATAGAAAAACGAAAAAAGTCATTCTGGTTAAGAATGACTTTTTTTAATATTTTATATCTAGTTCCTTACACTGCAAAACTATCTCCACATCCACAACTCCTACTGGCATTAGGGTTATTAAAGAAGAAACCTTTACCATTTAGACCGTCGCTAAATTCAAGTTCTGTATTTACTAAGTACAAGAAACTTTTTAAGTCACATACTATTTTTATACCCTTGTCTTCAAAAACTTGATCCATTGGCTTAGTTACATTGTCAAAATCTAGCTTGTAACTCAAGCCACTGCAGCCACCACCTACTACACCTACACGTAAAAAGTAAGAGTCATCACCAGTTACGCCGGCGTCTGCCATCAATGCTTCTACCCTAGCTTTTGCCTTATCAGAAATTAATATAGCACCATCTAACCCACCTGCAAAACTCGGTGCTGCTGTAGCTGTTTGTGTACTCATCGCTTATTATTTTTTAGTGTACTACACTCTCTTCAAACTGAATGGCTTCTTTACCATTTTTTACTCTGTAATCATTGATAGCTGCTTTTATAGCATCTTCTGCCAATACACTACAGTGAATCTTTACTGGAGGGAGATTTAACTCCTCTACAAAGTCCATATTATCTACAGTTAATGCCTCATCAATACTTTTTCCTTTTAGCCACTCTGTAGCTAGAGAAGAAGAAGCAATTGCAGAACCACAACCAAAGGTTTTAAATTTTGCATCGGTAATCATTCCTGTTGCATCATCTACCTGAATCTGAAGACGCATTACATCTCCACACTCTGGTGCGCCTACTAGTCCTGTACCTACGTTACTTGCATTTTTATCAAGTGTTCCCACGTTTTGAGGGTTTGAATAATGCTCTATTACTTTATCTGAAT
>JBBRHK010000043.1:0-11842 GCA_038222815.1 Chitinophagales bacterium | reverse complement strand
TTGAGGTATGAAAGAGGCAATTTTCAAAGTGGCTACTGTGTGTTACAAGAAAGAAAAGTTGTAGTACTTAATAAGTTTTTACAAACCGAAGGCCGCATCAATACAATGCTAGATCTTATACCTACGCTAGATATTAATTTCGACAAGCTAACGCTCGAAAGTCAGAAATTATACAGCCAAATAATAGCGATGGAAGCGGCAAGCTAAGTACAGCAAATCTTTACTCTTTTATTTTTACTCAATCAGCGTTATATTTACTACAATGACGCAAGCTCCTTTTAAAGTTACAATTCTTGGTTCTGGTACTAGTAGCGGTGTACCTATGATAGCCTGCGACTGCGAAGTATGTTTGTCTTCCAACCCGAAAGATAAGAGGCTAAGAAGTAGCATTATGGTAGAGACTGACAACACGAGAATTGTAATAGATACTACGCCAGATTTTAGATACCAAATGCTAAGGGCAAATGTGAAAACCCTAGATGCTGTGGTATATACCCATAGCCATAAAGACCATGTGGCAGGTCTTGACGATATAAGGGCCTTTAACTATTTTCAACAAGTACCTATAGATGTATTTGCCAATGACGCTACACAAGCGGCGCTAAGAAAGGAGTTCTCCTATGTTTTTGCAGAAGAAAAGTACCCTGGTGTACCAGATATTATTTTGCACACCATAGCCACAGAGCCATTTACCATTGGGGATATTACACTTACACCTATAGCTGTGCTTCATCTACGAATGCCAGTGTTAGGTTTTCGTATAGGCGACTTTGTGTACATCACGGATGCTAATTATATCTCGCCCTCAGAAAAAGAAAAAATAGCCGGCGCAAAAACGATTATTCTTAATGCCCTAAGAAGAGAAAAACATATTTCTCATTTTACATTAGAGGAAGCTTGTGCGCTTGCCGATGAGTGTAATATATCACAAGCATACTTTACACACATAAGCCACCAGCTTGGGTTACACGACGCTGTAAATGCGGAGCTGCCCGCCAATAGACAACTTGGTTTTGATGGTTTGGAAATATTCAATTAATTTGAATATGATTTATTATAGGAATAACGCCGCCTAATAATACCCAATGCCTAAAGACATCAACGAAAATTATTTTTATTTTAGAAAACCTCAGCGGCTAGCTATCATTGCTATTTGCGTTACTGTATTTTGTTTTGCCGCTTTACCTTATGCCTACGATTATTTTTATTTAAGCAAGCAAAAATCTACTCCGATAAATAGAGAACAACTTGCTTTACTTGAACAGTTAGAAAAGGATACAACTAGCCGCTATGATGGCTATGCATCCGACTATACACCATATAAAAATTACAATAATAGCGGGTACAAGAACTACAGCAAAAATAAATATGACAACACGCCTTTAAAATATCGACTATTCGAGTTTGATCCAAATACTACATCGAAACAAAATTGGATAGAGCTTGGTGTAAGAGAAAAAACTGCCGATGGTATTTTAAATTATATTAGTAAAGGAGGTAGATTTAGACAGCCAGAAGACATCAATAAAATATGGGGAATAGATAGTGTGCACAAAGCAAGACTGCTCCCTTACATAAAAATTACAGAGGTCGCTACGAATTATGCCAATACAAAATATCCTGAGCGACAGCCCTACGTGCCAAAGAAGATAGAACCGATAAATATTAATACCGCAGATACTACTGCCTGGGCTACACTACCAGGAATTGGTCCGGGCTATGCAAGAAGAATTATAAGATATAGAGATCAGCTTGGCGGCTTTTATGCCACAAAGCAAGTGGCAGAAACCTATATGATGCCAGACAGCGTCTTTCAAAAAATCCTTCCTTACCTACTTTGTAACCCAAATGAAATACAGAAAATAAATATTAATACGGCAACGGAAGAAAACCTAAAGCAACATCCTAAAATAAGATGGCAACTCGCCAAGCTTATTGTTGCTTATAGAACCCAACACGGAAAATATAAAAATATAGAAGAGCTCACTAATATTATGATTATCACTCCAGAGGTAATGAAGGAGATTGGGAATTATGTGAAAGTGGAGTAAATTGTATTATAGGTTGGCAAACGAATCCGCCACCGCGGACACAAATTAAAAAACGAAAATAAAAATTCGTGTTGCTTGCATCCGTTAAATCAGTGTGCCAAAAGAAAACACAAGCAAAATCCTACCTCAATATCATCTGCCTATCAGCATCCAACCTTATCAGTATAAAAATAAGTACTGTAAATGTCACCAAAGAGGAACCACCATAACTTAATAATGGTAATGTAATACCAGGCGATGGCGCAATACCAAGTGTCATAGAAATATTGAGCGCTACGTGGAAGAATAAAATCCCTGCAACACAGTAGGCATATACTCTGGTGAATACACTTCGCTGCCGCTCTGCTATAAAAACGATGCGCAGCATCATTCCAAAATAGAGGAGCATTAAAACTACCGAGCCTATAAAACCATAACCTTCACCAATGCTGGAGAAAATAAAATCGGTGTTTTGGGCTGGTACAAAATCGCCTCTGGTCTGTGTTCCTTTTAAAAATCCTTTTCCTACAAACCCTCCACTACCTATTGCAATTTTTGATTGTTTTACATTGTAACCCTCTGCCTTTTGCCCTGCTCCTTTTTTGGTACCAAGCTTTGCAAATTCTTTTTCCATCGCCACGGCTCTGGCACTATCTTTAAATACAAAATCATCCTTACCGAATGTGGTAAATATTCTTACAACTTGGTGAGGTTTTAAGACTTTTTCAAATAATGCAGGCACAAGAAATCTTTGAACGCCTACACTTAGCAACCAAGCTCCGGCTATGAGAATCAATATACTCTTATCTCTCTTTATCTTTTTTCGCATCAAGTAAATGGCAAGAACAGCAGCGATGCTAAGCACAATCATAAGTGTATTGGGTGCCATCATTATTGTAGCTATAATAAGTATGCCCAACACAAAAACCAAAATCAGATAAATAGCAGGAAGACCTTCTCTGTAAAAAGCAATTACAAATGAAAAGTATACAATAGCGGCACCAGGTTCACTTTGCAAAACGGATAATATAGCTGGCGCAAATGCAATGGCAGCTGCTATTAATTGCGATCTTGTTTTAGAAAAATCTGTCTCATTGAGTGAAAGGTATTTTGCAATGGCGAGCGAGGTAAATATCTTACATACCTCTACCGGTTGCACATTCATAAAACCCAGCGGAATCCAGCTTTTAGAACCACCCACTTCTTTGCCCAATACAAATGTGGCGAGTATCAAAAGTATCCCGGCAGCATATCCAATATTCGCGGTGGCGGTAAATAATTTACTATCTGTGAGTAAAATAAACACCCCAACGATAATACTTGCAAGGGCAAAGTAAAACTGCTTACTATATTCCTTATTAAAGCCAAGTATAGAACTTAGCATATCATCAGTAAACTTATACTCTACTGTAAATATCGCAATAAGACCAACAGAAACTAAAGCAACATATAGCCATATCATTACCCAATCTATGCCTTTGGTCATTTCCACATTATTTCTATTACTGCTCATTTAGGCTGCTGGTTTATTGGTGCTATCTGGTTTTGCATTTCTCTCATCGCTAGGGAGTATTGCCGGCGATCTTATAGGTGCCGGCATTTCTGGTTTTGGTTTCGCTGGTAGTTCTTTATTCTTAATCGTCTTTAATAATTCAGCATCATCCTCACTATCCTCAAGTCCCAGAGTATCTTTTATGATTTTTATATAGCCTTTAGAAATGAGGTAAGCAGAATCTGAAGAGTGTCTCAGACTATCTTGTCTGCGTAGCTCTTCAAAAACTCTTTTTGGCATCAGATTAAGAGAGCTTAATTGTTCTACTCGTGCCATCCGAGATTTATCAAGCGAGTCTGATAAATATTTTTCTATCATTAGTCCTACTATTGGAGCAGCATAAGTACCCCCAAAGCGCCCACTATTTTCTATTACACACATAATGGCAATCTTAGGGTTGTCTCTTGGAGCAAAGGCACAAAAGAAAGTGTGGTTGGGTTGTTTTACCCCTCGCACATAATTCTCTACTGTACCCGTTTTCCCACATATTTTTAATCCATTTACTCTTGCTCCCGTTCCTGTACCATTATCTATCACCCCTTGCATCCCATCATGCACCGCCTCGTACACACTATCGGCAATGTCTAACGCATCATGCTTTATTTTAAATTTGCCTAGCATATCATAAGGGTCTCCACCCTCTATGCTGTCTATCACATGCGGCGTATAGAACCAGCCTTTGTTAGCTATAAATGCCATTTCGTTGGCCACTTGCAGAGGAGTAGTAGTTACCTCTCCTTGGCCTATACTTACTGAGCGGAAACTGCAGTAATTCCATTTGCCTTTACCGTAGGCTTTATTAAAATATGCAGGTGTGGGAATATTGCCAGTTCGCTCTGTAGGGACATCTACTCCCAGTCTTTTTCCAAGCCCAAAAGCATACATATAATTGTTCCATGCGGTAAGGCTTTCTTCAATGCTAGCATAATGTGGATTATTGATCACCTTCTGCATCACAGTGGCAAAGTAAGTATTATCAGAAAGTCGAATGGCATTTCTCAAATCAAAGGTTCCATAGTCTAGGCACTTCATAGGCCGTCCGCTACCACAGCCGTAAAATGCGCCACTACAACTTAGTGTAAAATTAGTATTGATTACATTTTCATGTAAACCAACTAAAGCCTGTAAGGTTTTGAATGTCGAACCGGGAGCATACTCCGCATTTACAGTTCTGTTCAGTAAAGGTGTAGCTGGGTTTAAATATAGCTCAGAGAAATACTTCCTTCTACCTGCACCTGTCATTAATTGCGGATTGTAAGTAGGTGCACTTACCATAGCTAAAATGCCACCAGTCTTAGGATCAATGGCAACAATTGACCCCAATTTGTTTTCCATTAAGTGCTCACCTAATTTTTGAAGTTCAATATCTATAGAAGAATAAATATTACTACCTGCCACTGGCACGGTGTCAAACTTACCATTATCCCATCTTTCTGTGAGGCGATTTTTATTATCTTTTTTCCAATACTCTATTCCTCTTACACCCATTAATACTTTTTCGTAGCTACGCTCTAGCCCAGTCATACCTGCATAATCACCCGGGCTATAGCCTTCACCTTCGTGCTTTTTAAGATAATTAGGATCTACCTCAGCTAGGTATCCCAGTACATTGGCCGCAGCTTGATAAGGATAATCTCTCACTGATCTTTCTTGTAAATAATAGCCGGGGGCAAACAAAGTAAGGTTCTCATTTATTTTGGCCATCTTCTCATTATCCAGTAGCGGTTCAAAAATCGATGGCCTGTAACTGGTATTCTTAATGATGTTTTCTAAAATTCTTTTTTTGAATGTTGCTGTATCTATTCCTAATATACGCAATAGAGCAGCGGTATCTGTTCCTTTTATTTTACCAGGAATTACCATCAAATCATAGGTAATAGTATTTCTTAGAATGGGCTTGGCCTTGCGGTCAAAGACGATTCCCCTATCTGGGTATATTACTTTTCTGAAAATGCCTTGATTATCGGCCATAAGTTTATACTCATCAGAAAATATTTGAAGGCTAAGAAGGCGTACAACAATAATGAGAAACATACCAATAAAAATGAGCTGTACTACATTTTTACGGGATTGATTAAAGACTGACACTGGTAATGATGAATAAAAAAGTGGAAAATAGAATGCCCTTGCTAATGTACTTATTTTTTTAAACAGTATTGGTTAAAAACTTTTCTTTTCTTACTACAATAATTTCTGTAATAAAAATAAGTACAAGACTAAGAAGTGTACTGGTAAAGGTTTTTACAATAAAGTACCAAAACCAGCCAAACTGCCAAGCCTCTAAAAAGAATAACCAACTATGATGAAAAACTGTAAGCACAGCTACAAATGTCATATAAGGAATAAAGCCTCCCATACTCTTAGAAGATGGTGATTCAAAATTTGCCTCCCCACCTTTTTGTGGAATAAAAATACTCACAAGGAAAGGACGCAAGTAAGCTAATAATACACAGGCTGCTGTATGAAATCCCGGCTGATGATGAAAACTATCTAAAGTAAAGCCCAAGGCAAAAGCCGCCAACATTAGTAAAGCTCTTGACGTGCGGAATGGAAGCCAAATGATAAACAAAAAATACAAATAAGGCGTTACCAATTGATGTAGCAGCACATTGTCCAATACAAACACTTGCAGGAATATAAAAATGATAAAACGTAATATGGTTTTTACTAGCAAGCTCATTTATGGTACTACTCTATTGTTTTTTGTTTATTAATTAATTGGTCTATAATATCTTTCTCTTTATTCTGTATAGCATAGCCGTATTGCAAATTGTAAAAATTACAATCAGTTTTAACCATAATTCTAAAGTTTCCTGTTTCAGATTCTTTAAGTATAGCGCTTACTTTACCTATTTTTAATCCAGCTGGGAAAGCGGTACTAAATCCGCTAGTTATAATTGTGTCGCCAACTTTTATAACTACTGATTTTGAAATACCAGTAAGCGTGAGGATATTAGGTTCCTTGCCATCCCATATCAATGTACCTGTTTCTCCGGTCTTAAGAAGTCGTCCACTTATGCGGCTATCTTTATGCAGCAAACTCATTACCACGGCATAGTTGCCACTCACTTCTGTAATTTTTCCTACTACACTATTATTTACATCTACCACAGCCATCTGTGGCGTAAAGTTTTTTACTGCAGGACCACTAAGCACTACATAATTATTTTGAGAAGCTACAGAGTTGGCCACCACCTTAGCTCCAAAGTATTGTATGGTTTGATATTTTACTACAGAGTCAATTTTTACCGTATCTCTTTTTTCTAAAACGACTAAATCATTAGTAGGATCTTTTTTCTGCAATTCGTTATACAAATTCTCATTAGCAACTAACAAAGAATCATTAGTGGTTCTAAGTTTAAAATAATATTCTACCGCATTTACTTTTTTATTGACGCCGCCAGTAACTACATTAGCTACACTGCCAAAAGCGGCTTGGTGATATTTACTATAAGATACAATAAGATAAATGCTTACGGCTTGCAGGAGAACAAACAGCAGTAGGTTAGCATAACGGCCAATGAAAAGAAAAATATTACGCACCGGCGGAAGAATGAAAAATTAAAAAACGAAAAATAAAAATACAATTACCAAGTCAGCAACCAAATTTTGATAAAAGCTTTCTTGAAAAGAAATGATTAATACAGAAAGAAAAATAAGGCCTTAAAAGAAAGCAACGATATCTCTTAAAAAATATCGTTGCCGCATAAAATTTTATCTCATTACGAAAGGATACCTGTCGTAATTTTTTAATGCAATGCCCGTCCCTCTCACTACGCTCTTAAGCGGATCATCAGCTATATGTACAGGTAATTTTATTTTTGCAGAAATTCTTTTATCAAGACCTCTTAGCAAAGCCCCGCCACCAGTAAGGTACAGGCCACGACGATAAATATCTGCTGCCAATTCTGGAGGTGTTGTTTCCAAAGCTTTAAGAATGGCTTCTTCTATTTTAAAGACACTTTTGTCAAGCGCTTCTGCTATTTCTTGGAAGCTAACCATTACCTGCTTAGGAATACCTGTTACCAGATCTCTACCATTTACCGGAATATCTTCTGGCGGGTTTTCAAGATCTTTTGTGGCTGCACCTACTTGTATTTTAATTTGCTCGGCGGTACGCTCTCCTATCAATAGACTATGATAACGACGAAGTGCCTCCATAATATCTGCCGTAAATTCATCGCCGGCGATACGAATACTCTGATCGCATACGATACCAGCTAGAGCTATTACAGTAATACCTGTTGTACCACCTCCAATATCTATAATCATATTTCCGACAGGCTCTTCTACATCTATTCCTATACCAAGGGCTGCTGCCATTGGCTCGTGAATGAGATACACTTCTTTTGCGCCTGCTTGCTCAGCACTATCTCTCACTGCACGTTTTTCTACCTCAGTTATGCTGCTAGGAATACAAATCATCATCCTCCAAGTAGGAGAAAACCAAGGTTTTTTAGTATAAACGAGTTTGATTAGTTCTCTAATCATTAACTCGGCGGCATTAAAATCTGCTATTACGCCATCCCTAAGCGGACGCACGGTTTTGATGCTTTCGTGGGTTTTTTCGTGCATCAGCAACGCTTTTTTGCCTACGGCGAGCAATATTTTAGGATTATTTCTATCTAACGCTACGATGGAAGGCTCATTTACCACAACTTCATCGTTGTGGATGATAAGTGTGTTGGCCGTTCCTAAATCTATAGCTATTTCTTGTATAAAAAAGCTGAGAAAGCCCATTGTTTTTGTGTAAAGTTGGTAAGTAGTATTGTGTGTGGCAAAGGTGCCGTAATTAATTGAGATTACAAGGCGATAAAATAGCAGTTTTGGTAGTTTTTTTTACTTTTTTGGAAGATTTGGGGAAAAATTGGGGGTTTATGACGCAGTAGAACGAGTTTATCGGGGGAATACTAATTTTGAATCAGACATTTAATCATAACACATTAAAATTTTTTTCTAGGCAAATGTATTTTTGACCCCTATTCCTATATTTTCGTCTTTAAATTAAACCTAACTTATATGAAAAAAATGAAGTCGGTTTTTTAAATATGATAAATAAGGAGGGTTTGAATGGGGCTATCGATTTATATATTGGTATGACAAATTCTGAAGTTCCCAGTTTCACAAAGTGGCAAAAACTAGCCACAGATTCTCGAAATTCAAATACGGTTAATTGCCAATAAAAATAAAAAAATGAAAAGATTAATAAAAATTACTATTCTTATCATTCTGACTTTTGGCTCTTTTAGTGTTTGCTCAGCTCAAACGGCGGTGTATAATACCTGTGCTTCATTAAGCGATTATAATGGAGAATGGAAATATGAGGAAAATGGTACCGTTATTAAGATGTTTTTTAGAGCACATACATTTCATAGCCCAAATATAAATTTGTATGAAGAAAAACTACTCGGTTGGCATGAATACGTTGTAAACGGACAAGTAATAGAGTCGGATTATCAACACAGATTTGTGACCGTTCCCACTAATTTTTTCAATCAATCTGATGTTCAAATGTCCATCAAACTAAATTTTGAGCTCTGTAAACCTGTGCTAAGTCGGTTATATGGAAGCTTTGATGACCTAACAAGAAACCAAGGACAATCCATAATATTTACTCGTCTTACAGCAAATACAGTTAAAATAGAACAACATCCTGGTGGTGGTGGTCTTACTCCTCAGACGATAGGTTACACGCTTCCACAAACATTTATACTTACAAGGCAGTAATTTTGATTTATTTCAATGGTAAAGAACGTACTCACTTGATCATTTCCGAAATTTAATTATCAAACTCTGCAGGCTGATGACTCTCATAGTCCTCATCATACTTCACAAAAAAGTATAAATATAATACCCTGCAAAACCGCATCAGCCAAGGTTGTACAATAAGCAGTAAAAATCCATTCACCCCAAGCCACCAAAAGATTCTATTATCAGATACGCTGATACCAATGAGTACCCACCACGCTACAAATGTACTTACAGAAAATGCCACGGTAACCGCATAACTCACATAACCTGTACCATACCAAAACCCTTGCTCTACCTCAAATTTTTGTGCGCATACCGCACATTTTTCCGGCATCTTAAAAATATTTTTTAAGGATAAATTTTTGTAAGGATTAGATTGTGAAAACATAGAACCTCTCCTGCACCTCGGGCATTTCATAGAAAACAAACTAAAAATATATCCTGGATTTGCCTTTAAACTTTTACTCATATTTTACCATACTTAGATTTGAAAAATAATAAAATGCAGGCCATCAAAAACACCATAGAGTTGGTATAAATAATGGATACACTTTTTACTATAATACCATAGCCCAACCAAAGAGAAACGCCAAGCACTAGTAATAGCAGCATATTTAAAGAAATGTCTTTTGCAGATTTTGTTTTATACACGTGAATCACTTGTGGTATAAAAGTAATAGAGGTTATGGTACCTGCTACCAATCCTAAAATTTCAATGTTTGGCATAAGCGTTTTTTATAATTTTTTTTAAGCCATAGCAGCTTTTGTGTTAGTAGATTTTCTTTCTCCAATTTGCTGTCGCCACATCGCATAATACAAACCTTTATCTTCTAAGAGTTCTTGGTGCGTGCCAGTCTCTGCCACGAGTCCTTTCTCTAAAACATAGATTCTATCTGCATGCATAATGGTGCTAAGTCTATGCGCAATAAGGATTGTAATTTGATCCTTCATTTCAGAAATATCTCTAATGGTATTGGTAATTTCTTCTTCTGTAAGCGAATCAAGGGCAGAAGTTGCTTCATCAAAAATCAACACTTTTGGTTGTCTTAAAAGTGCTCTAGCTATTGATATTCTTTGCTTTTCTCCACCGCTCAACTTTAAGCCACCTTCACCTATCACGGTATTGATGCCGTTCTCCGCTCTACTTAATAAATAAGTGCAAGAAGCCATCTCTAGAGCTTTTTGTAAATCTGCTTCCGTAGCTTCTGGATTGACAAACAACAAATTTTCTTTTATAGTGCCGCTAAACAGATTGGTGTCTTGTGTTACAAAACCAATTTGTTTTCTCAGGTCATCAAAATGAATAGTGTTTTCATCTAGTTGATTGTACAATATTCTTCCCTGTTGAGGTCTATATAGTCCAACCAAAAGTTTCATTAATGTAGACTTACCACTTCCGCTCGGGCCTACAAATGCTATTGTTTCTCCTTTGGTTACTGCAAAGCTAATATCATCTATCGCCTTATGGCTAGCAGACTTGTGTTGAAAGCTCACAGCATCAAAAGATAAAGATTGCACATCTCCAAGTGGCTTAGGATTTAAAGGTTCAGGCTCAGGCTTCTTATCCATAAGCTCTTTAAAATTATTGAGTGAAGCTTCGGCTTCTCTGTAGGTCAATAAAATATTTCCTATCTCTTGTAAAGGACCAAAGATGAAAAAAGAGAATACTTGCATCGTTACTAACTGCCCCGCATCCATCACATTTCTAAAAATAAGCCACATCAAAATAAATAATATGACCTGCCTTAAAGTATTTACTAGCGTGCCTTGTATGAAACTAATACTGCGAATTCGTTTTACTTTGGCAATTTCTAATCCTAAGATTTTAAATGTGTTCTTGTTAAGCCTTATTACTTCTTGCTCTGTAAGCCCAAGACTTTTTACAAGTTCAATATTTCGTAGAGATTCTGTGGTGCTTCCAGCCAGTGCATTCGTTTGCCCCACTATGTTTTTCTGAATGGACTTTATTTTTTTACTGAGTCTATTGGTAATTAATGTGAGTATCACAATACCAATAAGATAAGCAACCGGAATTCTCCAATTGATGTAAAGTGTTGCATACACAAATACAAAAACAACGCCTACTAGAATCCCGAAAAGGATATTAATGAAGCTGGTCATAAATCGTTCCACATCACTTCTCACCTTGGTAAGAATGCTTAGGGTTTCTCCACTGCGTTGGTCTTCAAAGTCTTGGTAAGGCAGCTTCATAGCGTGTTGTAGCCCAGTGGTAAAAATTCTTGCACCAAATTTTTGTATCACAACTTGCAAGCAATAGTCTTGAAAATTCTTAGCCAATCGACTGATCATAGCCACACTGATGGATGCTAGAACAATATAGAAAACGCCAAGCTGTAAATATTGTTGTTTGTTTCTTACCACCCACTCATAACCCCAATAAAACTTATCCTCGCTTAGGTTACTTGCCTTATGATCTCCTGCAAGGTTGACCATTTTACCTAATAAAATAGGATCCATCAAAGAGAAACCGATATTTATTGCGGCCAAT
>JBBRHK010000042.1:0-11908 GCA_038222815.1 Chitinophagales bacterium | reverse complement strand
TAGAAACTTCATCTGTTACAGTACCGCAGCCAAATGGAGAAGTTGCAGTAATAGTGTAATCAATATCTTGTAAAGGAGTAGAAATAGGTGTGAGTATATTGGGGTTGTTGAGATAGGTACTTGGAGTCCATTGTAAAATATTATTCGGGCTATTAGTCACCCCGTCTAGCGTTAATGCAGCTCCCGTTGTAACCGTTTTGTCAATTCCAGCATTTACTGTGGGCAAAGGGTTTGCTACAATAGAAAAATCAATGCTGTCTTTGCAGCCATTCGTTGTGGTACCTATTACCTGATAATTGTTTGAATTCAAGACTGTGGAATTGACAGATGAACCTGTTGTACTACTTAATAGGTTAGCTGGTGACCAACTATAGTCTTCTGCACCACTAGCATTTAAAATTACATTTATACCAGAGCAAACTGTATCTGCCGATTTTGTAAGAATTAAAGTAGGACTTGCATTCACTACTAGCAGTAAACTAGTAGTTCCTTTACAGCCAAATGCATCAGTTACTTCTAAGGCATAACTACCGCCAGAATTTAATGTGGCAGGAAATGATGGATTCTGATTTGTACTTGAATAATTATTGGGGCCTGTCCATAAATAGGAGCTGCTAGTATTTGATGTAAAATTTACTTGAACACCTGTACACACAGGACTTGTTATAGTAGCATTTGCTACTGGTCTAGGTTTTATTTCAATTAAAATAGTATTAGACACTACCCTACAAGACGGGCTTAAGATATTGATGCCTTCCGCAACAGCAAGACGGTATAAATAATTTCCTACTGTAGATATTGATGTAGCGTAATTAATACTAGTTGCGCCAGCAATATCATTCCAAGTGAGACCATTGTCTGCGCTATTTTGCCATTGATATCTTGGGTTCGTATACCCTGCGCCTACCGTAGCAGAAAGACTAATATTGTGTGCAATTCCCTCGCACAAAATTGAATTTCCATTACCGCTTATCGTAGTTAACAGCATTGGCCCACAAGGTCTAAAACTAATATCATCTAAGGCTAAATCATTACCGCAGCCCCCCGGTGCATTATTTCGAATCCTAATTACTACAGACGGGTTGCTTATATTGGTGGTAAAAAATAATCCAAACTTTTCCCACTCAGGACCAGTTTTTGCAAGAATATTACCCGTATTGTAGGTGCCTAAAACTGCACCAGTTGTACTTTCAATCGTAAAGCGAACATTTGGAGGAGTGGGGTTTCCATTACAACTAGTGGGCTTTATTAAATTGGTTATCCAAGCGCTAAATTCATAGGTGGTGTTAGGACACAATCCTCTTACAGTGTCCACATAAAAATCATTAGGGGATAAGGAAGAATTTACAATGAGCATATAACCATTAATATCTCCAGGCGTGTGATCTTCTGGGTAGCTATACCAAGTACTACTAAAACAATTATTGGTATTGTTTGCAATGGTATAAGAGCCATCATTTGGACAGTCTTGTGCTACATAGTTGTAATTTATTACGCTTGGCGGTAAAGGCGCACCTATTCCTGAACCTGAACCAAAATCCACTTTAACAACAGCATCTCCTAAAGAGCCATTACATACTTGAGCATCTCCATTTAAACTTAGCCCTACTAAGAAAATTACAAGGGCCTTTTTTATAAATTTTGATGTGCGAGAGAGGATAGCTGATGTTTTCATGAATAGGATAAAGATATTACATGTTTTCCGTTACTTTTGCCGCATCTCTTTTGAAATAAAAAATAATTATAAAATGGCAAGTACAGCAGATATGCGCTCGGGACTGATTCTGAAAATAGATGGAAGTCTTTATACAGTAATAGAGTTTGGGCAAAATAAAACGGCAAGAGCAGCAGCAAAAGTGTGGGCAAAGCTGAAAGGTGTAGATAATAGCCGCACTATAGAGCAAACTTGGAACAGTGGTGAAACAATTTATCCTGTACGAGTAGAGAAAAAGCAATATCAATATCTTTTTAAAGATGATACGGGATACACATTTATGGATACCGAAACCTATGAGCAAATTGTGGTGGCAGAAACAATGGTAGATGCACCAAAGTTCTTAAAAGATGGACAAGAAGTAATGGTAAGTATCAATGGTGAGACAGATTTGCCAATGGCAGTAGAGTTACCAGATAAAATTGTCCTTAGAGTAACCTACAGCGAGCCTGGAATGAAAGGTGATACTGCTACTAAAACACTTAAACCTGCAGAGGTTGAGACTGGTGCTACAGTTAACGTTCCCCTATTCGTAAATGAAGGAGAATTAATAAGAGTAAATGCTAAAACTGGCGAATATATTGAGCGAGTGAAGGAAGCATAGTGACACTATAATTATATTAAGTCCGGGATTAGCTCTCGGACTTTTTTATGAATAAATATTTTTCTACGAAAATTCAATTTTCTGTAAAAAATACGATGCAATCCATATATTTGATTAATAATTGATTAAAATCACTTAAAAACTAACAAAAATCCAACAAAACTAAAATTTGCTTTATGGATATTAAAAAGATTCAAGAACTGGTAAAATTGATTAACAAGACCTCAATCGGAGAAATTACCATTGAAGAAGAAGGTGTTAAAATTACTATCAAACAGAAAAAAGACCCCGATCAAAAAATTTATTATGGGGGAGGTTCAGCAGCTCCTGTTACATCTGCACCTGCTCCAGTATCAGCAGCCCCAGTGGCCGTATCTGCTGCGCCAACTGCAGCAGCTCCTGTAAAGGACAACTTAATTACTATAAAGAGCCCAATGATTGGAACTTTTTACCGCCAAGCTGGACCGGGGAAACCAATTCTTGCCAATGTAGGCGATGATATTACTTCTGGTAAGGTGCTATGTATTATTGAAGCAATGAAATTGTTCAACGAAATAGAAAGTGAAGTAAAGGGTACAATTGTAAAGGTACTTGTTGACGATGCTTCTCCAGTTGAATACGACCAGCCTTTATTTTTAGTAGAGCCTGCTTAATCTTTAGTTTCTTAATTTTTTAACGATACTAGTAAGTAAGCTTGCTAGCAAATTAGCTAATTGTAAAATGTTTAAAAAAATATTAATTGCCAATAGAGGCGAGATAGCACTTAGGATAATAAGGACCTGCAAGGAAATGGGTATCAAAACTGTAGCCGTATATTCTACTGCTGATAAAGATAGCCTTCATGTGAAATTTGCAGATGAGGCGGTATGTATAGGCAAGCCTCAAAGTGCAGACAGCTATTTAAATGTGCCACATATTATGGCAGCTGCAGAAATTACTAATGCAGATGCTATTCATCCTGGTTATGGGTTTCTTGCTGAGAATGCCAAATTTGCTCAAATCTGTACTGATCATAACGTAAAGTTTATTGGGCCAACGCCAGATATGATTAATAAAATGGGCGATAAGGTCACAGCAAAGGAAACTATGATTGCTGCAGGCGTTCCTGTAGTACCCGGTGTAGATGGATTATTGCAAAGTGTAGAGCATGCAATTGAAAGTGCTAAAATTGTGGGCTATCCTGTAATGCTAAAAGCTACTGCTGGTGGTGGTGGTAAGGGAATGCGTATAGTGATGAAAGAAGATGAGTTAGAAAAGGCTTACGATTCTGCAAAACAAGAAGCTGGCGCAGCATTTAAGAATGATGGTCTTTATATGGAGAAGTTTGTTGAAGAACCTCGTCATATAGAAATACAGGTTGCAGGTGACCAATATGGTAATGCCTGTCATCTAAGTGAGCGTGATTGTAGTATACAAAGAAGGCATCAGAAATTAGTGGAGGAAAGCCCTTCACCATTTATGACTGATGAGCTAAGGGAAGCGATGGGTAATGCTGCCATAAAAGCCTGTAAGTCTATAAACTATGAAGGAGTAGGTACGATAGAGTTCTTGGTAGACAAGCACCGCAACTTTTATTTTATGGAGATGAATACTCGTATCCAAGTAGAGCATTGTGTTACAGAAGAAGTAATCAATTATGATTTAATAAAAGAGCAAATAAAAATTGCTGCAGGAGAGAAGATAGTAGGAACGGCTTATTACCCACAAATGCACGCCATAGAGTGTAGGATTAACGCAGAGGATCCGTATAATGATTTTCGCCCTAGTCCAGGTAAAATAACAGTTTTGCATACTCCAGGTGGACATGGCGTAAGGGTAGATAGCCATGTGTATGCTGGTTATGTAATTCCTCCTTACTATGACAGTATGATAAGCAAGCTTATTGCAGTGGCTCAGACGAGGGAAGAAGCTATCAACACAATGCATAGAGCTTTATCTGAGTATGTGATAGAAGGCATTAAGACGACTATACCATTCCACTTACAACTGATGAAAGATGAGCGTTTTATCTCTGGAAATTTCACAACGAAATTTTTGGAGGATTTCACTATGAAATAAAGAATGTTTTAAATATTAGAAGAGCCAAATGCGAAAGTGTTTGGCTCTTTTTTTGAATGTTGTTTCAAGGACAAAGTTTAGCTTAGCAGAAATTGAAATGTTCTCAAAGAGCTATTAGTTGGCTCAGCATTTTCTAAAAAGTATTCCAAACTCTCAGATATGAAAATAATAAAAAAAGTTACCGTATTTATCTCATTTGCAATAGTGGTTTTCTGTAGTAGCTGTGCTAATAACAAAGGCTTGCTAGGGAAATTAACTGCTGCCGACTATGTGAATGGTATTAAAGAGGCATTAAGTATCGGTGCAAGGTTTGGAGGTGGTGCCTTAGGTAAAGGCACTCTTAATAAGGCAACGCTGTTAAGTGCTATTCTTCCTCCAGATCTACAAAAGGTTACTTCAGTGCTATCTACTCTAGGACTAAGCGTAGAAGTTGATAAATTTAGTAGCACGCTTACAACCGCAGCAGAAGAAACAGTAGAGAAATCAGTGCCTATTTTCTTGACAGGTATCTCAAAAATGAGTATAAAGAATGCTGCAAAAATTGTGAGTAGTGGAGGTACCTCTGCAACGGATTATTTAAGAGTAACTATAGGAGATAGCTTGCGAAAAGCTATTACGCCTACTATGAATACTGCGTTGAGCAACTATGGATTGAATACCCAATGGAGCAAACTTACACAACCTGTCACAATACTTTTAGGAGATAAATTGAATCTTGATTTAGGAAATCTGATGGCGGGATTTATAGCCAACGCAATGTTTAATAAGATTGAAGAAAAAGAGAGAGATATAAGGTTGAATGCAACTGCGAGGACTAGTACATTATTGCAGAGAGTATTTGCGGGGAAGAATTAGTTGGAATATGGATTTTATGTGCTGTTATTTTTATAGGATTGATTCTTCATCAGGGTTTTCGGCACTAATAACCCTATGATTAATATTTTGAGATTATAATTATGGTTAGAAAATTATTCTTTTATAAGCAATCGTATTATGGAAAACTATAGGCTATTTTTAAGCGTAGTTGATTCCGAAATATATTCTTATCATTCTTACTCAATCACCCTTAAAATTCCATAAGTGAAAAAGCTTTTAATCGTTGTTCTTGGCATTAGCCTTATAATAGAGCTGGCCTTAGCTGTGATGTGTTTCTTTATGCCCGTAACAGCTTTTGAATTTCTTGCTCTAAAATATGATGAAACGTATATTTTGCTAGGTCATATCATTGCTTGGTTTTTACTTCTAGTATCTTCACTTCTTTTATATACTATTTATTGCCTAATTAAAAATAAAGACTGTAGTTTTTTACTCTATCTACTTGGTATTTGGTGGATATTTTTAGGGATTGGTATTTACTTAAAATTTGGAAGGCCTGATAATTTATTTCTGGATAGTTTGAAGGGTTTAGTAATTATTGTTCTCAACTACCAGATATCGAAAGATGAAAAGGAAAAAGTATAATATTGTTTTTACTTTAGTTATTGTTGGAATTTGGAATTTGAATTGATTTTATTTGTCATAACCATTCTCCCCTTCATTTCTAATGTACTATTTTCGCAGGAACAGTAATCTGCCTCAAAATACCATTCGTGAAACTAGAAACCCTAAAAGATTTTTTTGTAAAAATGAGTACGGCTCGTGCTATGGCAGCTACTTATGAAAAGAATAGAGCTATTTGTAAATATGTGCATAGCACAAGCAAAGGGCACGAGGCTATACAACTTGCCACAGTGGCTCATTTACAGCCTTGTGATTATGTAAGTCCGTATTACAGAGATGAAAGTATGTTATTAGGTATGGGCTTTACGCCATATGAATTAATGTTACAACTTTTGGCAAAGGCAGACGATCCATTTACCGCAGGTAGAGCCTATTACAACCATCCTAATTATAGAGGAACTGATAAGCCTCAAATAATTCCACAAAGCAGTGCTACCGGGATGCAAGCGATACCTACTACCGGAGTAGCGCAAGGCATTAAATATTTAGAAAAAACAAAAAGTGCTTTATTAAAAAAAGGAACAAATGGAGAAAATCCAGTTGTTATTTGTTCCTTAGGTGATGCATCTGTAACGGAAGGTGAAGTGAGTGAAGCATTTCAATTTGCTGCGCTGCATCAATTACCGATTATCTATTTAGTTCAAGATAATGACTGGGGCATTAGCGTGAGTAAGGAAGAAGCTAGGACAAATAATGCATTTGAATTTATTGCTGGCTTTACAGGCATACATCGCATAAGTATTGATGGGACTGATATGCATCAATGCTACCAATCTATGCAGCAAGTCATAGATCATACAAGAGAACATCGCCAACCTTGGCTGGTTCACGCTACAGTGCCCTTGCTTGGTCATCATACGAGTGGCGTGCGGTCGGAATTTTATAGAACGGAGAAGGATATGGCTAAGCATACCACCGATGATCCCTATCCAAAACTGAGAAAGGATTTAATAAGCTTTGGTGTAAGTGTAGAAGAACTTGACGCTATTGTGGTGGAAACATTAAATGAAGTCGAAGATCAATTTAACAAAGCATCAAATGCAGCTGAACCCAATATAGAAGATGTAGAAAAATTTGTTTTTGCTGCTACTGCAGTCACAGAAGAAAGAGGGGACAGAGCGCCAGTAGGGCGTGAGAAAATTATGATGGTGGATGCTGCACTCTTTGCAGTAAAAGAGATCATGCAAGAATACCCAGAAGCAGTTCTATATGGTCAGGATGTAGGACGCAGGCTCGGTGGTGTTTTTAGAGAAGCGGCAACGCTTGCAGAGACTTTTGGTGACCATCGGGTATTCAACACTGCTATTCAAGAAGCTTACATTATAGGAAGTACAGCAGGAATGAGTGCTGTAGGATTGAAACCGATTGTAGAAGTACAATTTGCAGATTATATTTATCCAGGTATTAACCAACTAGTGACTGAAATAAGTAAAAGTTGCTACCTCAGTGCAGGAAAATTTCCTGTACAAACATTAATAAGAGTACCTATTGGTGCTTATGGCGGCGGCGGTCCTTACCATAGTGGTAGCGTAGAAAGTACCTTACTTACTATCAAAGGAATAAAAATTGTTTATCCATCTTGTGCAGCAGATATGAAAGGTTTAATGAAGGCTGCCTTTCTAGATCCTAACCCTGTGGTGATGCTAGAACATAAGGGCTTGTATTGGAGTAAAGTGCCAGGTACAGAGGCGGCCAAGAATCCAGAACCATCGAGCGATTACATTATACCCTTGGGTAAGGGTAGGGTAGTGCAAAAAGCAGCAGAAGATTTTATTGCCGGCGGAGAATCTTGTTGCATTATTACTTACGGTATGGGTGTTTATTGGGCAACAAAAGCCGCTGAAAATTTTAAAGGACAAGTTGAAATTATAGATTTAAGAACTTTGTATCCATTGGATGAGGAGCTGGTTTATGCAACGGTAAAGGCACACGGAAAATGTTTGATACTTACTGAAGAGCAGGTAAATAATTCATTTGCAGAAGCATTAGCCGGAAAGATTAGTAAACATTGCTTTCGGTTCTTAGATTTGCCGGTAGAGGTAATGGGAGCTTTAAATTTGCCTGCAGTCCCTATGAATGTACATTTAGAAGCGGAAATGCTGCCAAATGCTAATAAAGTGGCTTCAATGCTGCAAGAACTATTAGATAATTAAGCCATCTCGCATAGTAATAATTCTATCGCTCATAGCAGCTAGCTCTTCGTTGTGCGTTACAATTAGGAAGGTCTGCTTATAATCTTTTCTTAGTTGGGTAAATAGTTGGTGCAATTCTTTTGCGTTTTCGCTATCCAAATTTCCTGTAGGTTCATCTGCCATTATGATACTTGGCTCATTCATCAAAGCCCTTGCTACCGCCACTCTTTGCTGTTCGCCACCGCTCAATTGATTTGGTTTATTTTCCATTCTATCCCTTAGTCCTAGCTGCTCTAATAATTCCATTGCCCGCTTAGTTGTAGCTTTTTTATTCTTATTAGCAATCCAAGCTGGAATACATACGTTTTCTAATGCGGTAAATTCTGGTAGGAGGTGGTGGAATTGAAAGATAAAACCAATCTCTTCATTTCTGAAAGCAGACAACTTCGTTCCAGAAAGATCAGTAAGATTCTTTCCTGCTATACTAATACTGCCAGAATCTGCCTTATCTAAGCTTCCTAAGATATGCAACAAAGTGCTTTTACCAGCACCACTTGAGCCAACGATAGATACTATTTCACCTGCTTCAATAGATAATTCTACGCCCCTTAAAACTTCTAAGCTGCCGTATTTTTTCTTAATGTTTTTTGCTACTAACATAGGTTGTAAAAATAAGCGATAGAAGCCGATACGACAATCTAAATTTAATACTATTTTTCATTTTCATTCGTATAGCTAACCAGAAAGAAAATTTCAATAATTTAATTGTCAATTTCGCTTGTTCTTATCCCCAATAAATAAGACAAAACAAAGGTTAATAGTCAATGTTATGGAAGTTTTCCTTTCTTAACCTTAAGATCTAATTCGAAAAAGAAAAGCTGATTGTGAAATTGCTTGAAAGTTGGCTTCGAATATTTTTAGATACAGTTACCAGTATTTGCAGAGACGCCTTGAAAAACGACGGAGCAATGGCGAAGCCATATTGCGAAGTCTTGTTTTTCACAGCGTCGGCGCAAATACGATGCCTAGCGGCAAAGAGCGATTACAAGAGTAAGTTTCTAATGCTATTATGGTGGAGTAGAGGCAATTTTGAATTAAATATTATCAATTTCCAAACTATATGACAGTCAAGTTTAGTTGGGTCATCGCTTTTTTACTGAATTACACTTCAAATTGCTGGCTACGGAAAAGCTTTTACGATCAAACACTTATGTGAATGTTTTACTCATTTAAATAAAACATTTGGTAGTTCCGTAGTAAATTTTACATTTGCAAAAATTATAAATTTTAGAATATGTTTTGGACACTAGAACTTGCTTCACATTTAGAAGACGCACCATGGCCAGCCACAAAGGATGAGCTGATAGATTATAGCATCAGAAGTGGCGCTCCTATTGATGTAATTGAAAACTTGCAGGAGCTAGAAGATGAGGGAGATTTGTATGAAGGACTTGAAGATATTTGGCCAGATTATCCTAGCCAAGATGATTTCTTCTTTAACGAAGACGAATATTAGAATTCATTTTCAATAAAATTTGCAACGCTACCGTAATTGGTAGCGTTTTTTATTTGTTAAATTTTACAGTACTTTTAGTCGGATGAAAAGAATTCTACTGCTCTTAATTCTAATTAGCTTTTTTTATACTAATGTCCAAGCTCAGCTTTCAGCTACGCCGTATGCAAATGCACAAGCTCTCGTTCAAAAATTATTAGGTACAGGTATTTCTGTTTCTAATGTAAGTTTTACAGGGAATACGGAAATGGCGTCATTTTTTAAAAACGTTGTAGGCGGATTTACTAACCTAGGATTGGATAGCGGAATTGTATTGACCACCGGAAGGGCGAGAAGTGTGGGCGGTGTGGGTATTGTAGGTAATGGTGTAACACCAGCTGTAGCTACTTTGGCAGCGAGAGATTGGTCGCTTCCTGGCGATGCACAGCTTGCAGCTGTAGTAGGCCAATCTGTAAATAATCTTTTTGATGCTTGCGTATTAGAATTTGATTTTGTACCCCTAGGTGATAGTATAAGATTCGATTATATTTTTAGCTCAGAAGAATATAACCCTGATTATGTTTGCGATTTCAATGACGCATTTGCATTTTTCATTTCTGGTCCAGGAATAGTGGGGACTCAAAATATAGCATTAGTACCAGGTACTTCCACTCCAGTATCTATAGTTAACATCAATAATATTCTGGTAGCAGGTTGTGTAAATAATCCTAGTTATTATGTTGATAATAACGCTAATACTTTTTTTACACACGATGGTCACACAACTGTGTTGAGGGCTTTATCAAGGGTGCAGCCCTGCCAAACCTATCATTTGAAACTAGTAATTGCAGATGTAGGTGATGGTGATTATGATACAGGTGTATTCTTAAAAGCGGGTAGTCTCAGTTCTAATGCCTATACGCTTCAAAATATTACCCAATTTGACCCTGCAAATGGTAACAGTTACCTAGTAGAAGGTTGTGTGCCTGGAGCAGTAAAAATAAAGCGTACAGAGGCAACGGCATTTGCTCAAGTGATTAACCTAGCTTATGCTGGTACTGCAATCAATTCAATAGATGTACAGACTTTGCCTAGTAGCGTTACCATTCCTGCGGGGGCGATGGAAACTACTATCAACATTTTACCATTGATCGATAATATTGCCGAAGGAATTGAGGTATTAAAAATATATACCTTGGCTCCTTGCGGTGGTGCAGGCGCCATACCTACAGATAGTACAGAGTTGCAAATAAGAGATTATGATATCTTAAATGTTACACCAGATACAAGTTTCATTTGCAGAAATGGTACAGTACAACTTACGGCTCCTACCACCTACACAACCTACACTTGGGATGCCTCACCTACGCTAAGCAACCTCAATATTTCTAATCCAATTGCTAGTCCAGTGAGTGGAGAAAATACTTATTATTGTACTGCTACTATTGGCAATTGCAATGCAAGAGATTCTGCCTTTATTAAAATTAAAGACATAGAACTAATAAGCAAAGTAGATATCAATTGTAAGAACGGAAACACGGGTCAAATAACAGTTGCTTTGGGTTATGAATGGCAACGCCCGGTTCAATTAAAAATAGGAAATCAGCCCTACCAAACAGATAGTGTGTTCAATAACCTGCCAATGGGAACCTATTGGATAAAGGTTTTAGATGCAGCCAATTGTTTAGATAGCATTCAAGTAGTATTAAACCAAGCCTATCCTGACTTAGGCTTTTCTTCTACCACGGTAAATGCAACTTGTACAGGAGGGAACGATGGTCAAATTACTGTTTCCGGAACAGGTGGTTTAGCGAATTATTCCTATCAGTTAAATAGTGGAGGCTTTCAAAATAGTAATATTTTCCCTGCAGCTTCTAATACCTATCTTGTTACCATTAAAGATGTAAATGGCTGTACATTTTCTGATTCTGTAAAAGTAAATTTCACCAATGATTTAGTATTAGTCCCTGGGCCTAATGAGACCATCTGCGAAAGCAGGTCCGTGCAATTAAGTGCAAGCGGCACCGCAGATAGTTATGCATGGTTTCCGGCAAGTACACTTACAGGCAGCAATACGGCTACACCTACTGCCAATCCTGTGGTTACTACAGTTTATACTGTAAGAGCTACAAAAGGAATTTGTATGAAGACAGAAGATATCACTGTTTTTGTAAATCCTGCACCTCTACCCAATGCAGGTCGGGATACAAGTGTTTGTTTTGGAGGAAGCGTTCAGTTAATGGCGACAGGTGGCACTCAATTTACTTGGACACCAAGTACTTATTTAGATGATGCAAGCTCTGCTACACCAATTGTAAGACGTCCTTTAGCCGATATCACCTACACTGTTTCTTCTACTGATGCTAACGGTTGTAACTCTCTGATAAGTGATAATATTAAAGTGGTAG
>JBBRHK010000041.1:0-12169 GCA_038222815.1 Chitinophagales bacterium | reverse complement strand
CGAAGCGATTTATACAAATGAATTTTGGAAATGGATTCGTTGCTACCTATGATTATGAGTGGAGGGAGTAATAAAATTTACCATTAATGGGACAATTATTTCTGCAGATGTTGGTCAAATTTTCTTTGCTCTGGCTACCGCTGATTAGCTGTAAAAACTACTGTTCTTTGTTGTCGTTACTCGTCATATTTAAAAACTCGTCGGTGGCCTGTAACACCGACGTTTTGCATTCCTCCAATAGCCTAGTGTAAGCGTTTAATGCTGTTATCAGTTTTCGGTACGAATTCATTTGATTTATGCATTTAAACGTACATTTTGAAAAATATATTTAAAAAAAGGCATTTATAGAAAAAAATAATTATTGTTTTTCGTAGCTGTATAACAATTGGGGAAATTTTATTTGGAGTCAAGCATTTTCGATTGACAATGGTCAAACTTAGGAATGGAATTGGTATATGCAATTCAGTAAATTTGCTTAAAACTAAAACAGATGAAAAAAATCGCTCTACTTTCTATTTGTTGCATAATGCTCCTTGTCATGGCTTACGCTCAAATTATAAAAGAAAAAAAAATATCGCTTGAAGCCTACGATGAAATTGTGATAAAGACAGGTAAGTCAAGCATCACAATGAAGAAAGATGGTAGTATTTCTATTGTGGGAACTGACATTCAAATAGTAGGATCAGAAAGTGTAGTTGCGAAGGCATCTGGTAACGTTGTACTAAAGGGTACTAAGATTAAGGATAATTAAATTCTGATTATTGTCAATAGGAGATAATTCTTAAAAAATCTCCAAGCCTAAATGCGAGATTTAATGTGTGAGTTTGTGAGTGGGTAGCATTAAAAAGAATTAGTTTGATTGCGGTAGGGCTTTACAATTCTCAAAGTTTTTAATCAAGTAAGTTATATTCTATTGCGTAGCGAATTAGCAGTGCTGTATTTTTCACATTCAGTTTGGAGTATAGGTTTTTTCGATGGCTATCTACTGTGTCAATGCTTATAAAAAGTTGTTTGCTTATTTCGATATTAGTAAAGCCTTCAGCGATAAGTTTTAAAATTTCCTTTTCTCTTTTTGTTAGTACAGGGACACTATTATTTTTTTCTAAAGTGGCTTGGTAAGTTTTGCCAGCTTCGAAGCTAAAATACATTTTGCCATCAGCTACGGTATTTATCGCTTCAACTAGCTCTTGTTTACTCACATTTTTTAATAGATAGCCACTTGCTCCATTTTCTATTAATTTACTCATATACAATCCTTGGTTAAATGTGCTCAAGCCAAGCACCATAACTTTACTATACTTTTCTTTTATTTGTTTGCATAGTTCCATACCATTGATATCTGGTAAGTTTATATCCATCAAAATTACATCTGCCGTATTTTTTGAGAAAAAGCCAAGGCAGTCTTTTCCATTGCTTGCAATGCCTACAATACTAATTTTGTCTTCGTTTTGCAATAGTACTTGCAGTCCTTCTACTACTAGTGAATGATCTTCTACTATAAATACTTTTATCATATTATACGGCTAGTTCAATATTAATTACAGTTCCTTCATTGATCTTTGATACGATTTCAATTCTTCCGCCAAGATAATCTACTCTATTTTTAATGTTGCTATATCCAATTCCAGAGGCATCTTGTAGTGTATCAATATTAAAACCTTTACCATCATCTTCAACGGTTACAAATATTTTATCAGCAGTAGTGGTAAGTTGTACTAAAATCTGAGTAGGATTTGCATGTTTGACAGCATTGTTGATGAGCTCCTGTACAATTCGATAAATATTTAGATTTATATTATCATTAAATTTTCTTTCTGTGCCGAGTTGCTGACATACAATTTTTGATCCTCCAGAAACTTGCATTGTTTTACAAAAATCATCGATAGCATTCTTTAATCCGAATTTTGTTAAAGCATCAGGCATCAGATGGTGAGCTACTTTGCGTAATTCTGCAATGGTGTTATCTAACTGTTTAATGGGCTTATCAAATAGAATGCTCGAACGATTCTCTAAACCGAGGCTTTCCTTTAGAGCAGAAAATGAAATTTTTACACCAGAAAGCATACCTCCTAGTCCGTCATGCAAGTCTTTTGCAATTCTACTTCTTTCTTCTTCTTGACCTTTTAGTAATGCTTCAGCGCTTACCAATTGTTTATCTTTTTCTAAGTCGATAATTTTTTGTTGTTGAATGGCATCAGCTCTCACTATTTGTAGACGTTTTTGAATAGCCCAGTAAAGCGCAATAGAGGCGATTAATATTACTAAACTAGTAAACCACCAGGTTTGCCAAAATGGGGGTTTGATAATTACATCAATATATGATTCACTTGTACTCCACACCATATCGCTATTGGCACTTTTTACTTTAAAGCGATAACGCCCCGGAGTTATTTTTGTGTAATTGGCAGAATTTTGATTGTTTACATCAACCCAATTGGCATCTATTCCTTCTAACTTGTAGGCATAGTTTATTTTCTCTGAGCTAGAAAAATTTGTTGTGATAAATGATATTGTGAAGAAATTTTGATTATAATTAAGTGTGATTTTATTTTTTTTCAAAAGAGAAATACTTGATTCGATATTTTTATTAGCAATAGTTATTGCGGTTATTAAAGGTGGTGGACTAAATTTGTTTTCAATAATATTTTTTGGGTTGAAGCTTACAATGCCTCCTACGCCTGCAAACGATATTATTCCAGTATTGTCATTCTTAGTCACCGCTGCTGTATTGAATTCTAGAAAGGGTAGGCCATTATCTGAATTATAGTTTTTAATACTAAAAGTGTTTAGATTAATTTTATACAAGCCTTTATTGCTACTTGCCCATATATTATTTTCATTATCTTTTTGCAAGGCATAACATACATTGGAGCCATTCCTTTCCTGTGCAAGGATAATATCTTTCTCTATGGTATCTTTTTCTCTATTGTATATAAAGATACCATCATCGCTGGCTAGCCAAAACATACTTTCTACTTGTAGGATATACCTTAGGCTTCTAGTTTTATTGTATACTGTTTTTATCTTTTCAAGAGTATTGGCTTTATAGTTATACTTTACTAATCCCTCTCCCAAAGTGGCAAGCCAAATAATATTTTTATCTTTTTCATCTTCATAAAAATGTCTGGTAATCAGTCCATCTTCTTTTTGTAACTGAGTTGTATTCTCTTTTATTTGTTCCCATCTACTATTTTTTAGATTTAAAAAGATAGTGCCATAGTCACCTGATACCAAAAGACTGTCTTTGTCTTTTAGCTTATATACAGATGTGAGGTGTTTCGTAGGGAGATTTGTGTTGTTGCTATAATCAGAAAAATGATTTGTTTTTAAATTAAACCTAAAAAGACCGTTATAACCTGCAGCCCATAGGTTGCCTTTTTGATCATTGGCTATACTGTATATTGAATTATCATTCACAGCATTGTTAGTAATAGGTTTATAGGATTTAAAATTATTGTTTGCAGCGTTGTACCTTATCAATCCATTAGTGAGTGAACCATAATAGCTATCTCCATTACTAATATCTGCGATTGTAAAAATCATATTATCAGGGAGTGAATAGGTATTCTTTTCTGAATGGGAAATAGAGTAAAATTGCTGCTTAAAGAAGTCGTATTTTGCTATGCCGCCACCGCTTGAGCCAACCCAGACGATTCCTTGTTTATCTTTATAAAGCGATAGAATATAGTTTGATAGTAGCCCATTACCGTATAGATTACTGTTACTGCTTTCTGCCAGTTTTTTGAAAGCCGAGTTCACAAAAACTAATCCTGCGCCTCTAGTTCCAATCCAAAGATTATTTTCATTGTCGGTGCTAAAACAACCAATCCCGTTAATAGGCGTGGGATATTTATTTAGATTCCTACTAGTTTCAAAAAGGTTGTTTATATAGTAACAACCTCCATATTCAGTAGCTATCCAAAGCGTATTGTGATATTCGTAGATATTCTTTATTGTACTAAATGCAAAGTTATTCGGCATTGGAATTTTTATAAAATCATCAATTTTTTCATTATAGTAAAATAGGCTGGAGAAGCTTGCAGCTACCATTTTCTTGCCATAGCCGGCAACAGTGGTAATTGATGATTTTGTCTCTGCATTTGCTAGATATTTTTTTACTTTTTTACTATCTACATTTATACTGATGATACCATCTGTATGGGTAATCGCCCAAAGAGTATGATTTACGCCGAACCTTATTTTCTTGATTGACCTGGTGCCTAGGTTAAACTTTTCTGCTTGTGGAATCATAGCAGTTATGTTATAAAAACTATCTAATGCAATGTCATATATACAAATTCCTTCCACAGTTGCAATCCATAATTTTTTATCTGTACTATCAAAACTTAGACTGGTAATAAAGCTTGAATTAAGTTGCTTACTTTTTGAGGACTTCGCATAATAATTCAGCATTTGCTTTCCGTCATATTTATTTAATCCATCTTGAGTTGCAAACCACATAAATCCCAAATTATCTTGGGCTATGTCGTAAACGCTATTTTGAGATAGTCCTTTTTCTATCGCTATGGATTCAAACTGTCGAGTAGGAGTCTGGCTAGATAAATTTGTAACTCTTATTATACAAAAGCAGTATAGTAAGAGTTTATAATTCATTGCATAAATATTTTTGGTAGTTAGTTGTTCTATTCGGTAATTATTATAATGTAAAGTATTACAAGTTTTCCAATCAATAATACTTATTTATAAAACTCACTCTTTTACGGTATTTTTTAAAACTCACTCTTTTCCGTTAATAAAATAGCATTTAATTGATCAATATTTGCTCTGTAATCAGCAGCATTATTCATAAGGTTCTTAAATTATTTTTTATGATTGTAGACTTAAAATTTCTTCCAGTTTATAAAACAGAAGCGCAGAGGCAAGTCGGCCATTTTAAAATAAAGCAGCCTATTAAATTGTTTGTGCGCTTCAAGCGTTTTTTTAAATCGCTTAATCCTACAAGCTGGTTTTCAACTTTTTCGGACATTGATGTCGATCTAAATGAATTCGATTACAAAAAAATATAACAGTAAAAAAAATAAAATTTCTATGAAAAAAATACTCTTAGCAGTTATAGTGATAATAGTTCTTACCGCCTGCAAAAAAAACGAACCAATATCCCAGAATCCATCAATAGCTAAAGTAAAGACTTTTACTATAGGGGGAGATGTGGTAAATTATAGTTATGATAATCAAGGAAGGATTGTATCAAGGATTAGCCCTGCAGGAAATTGGAAATCGGAGTTTACCTATAGTGGTAATACTGCTACAGAGAATTATTATGTAGGTGCTACATTATCTACTACCAAGCTGTATGACCTTAATGTGAACGGATTGGTAACTAAGGAATCTTACTTATTTCCCGCTACGGCTGTGCCTTATAAAGTAATGTATAGTTATGGCGCAGATAATCGATTATTGTTAGGCAGACTAAGCAATAACAGCATTAATAATAATGGTACGGTTGAAACCTATTTCTATACTGGTAATATATTGGATAGTACGCAGACTACATTTATTCAAAATTTAGACATATATCGCTATAGATATACCTATTATACGGATAAGGAAAATACTATTGCTAATAAAAATCAAGGATTTTTATTTTGGTCAGAGAGAGAAAGAATGCCATTGAAAAAGCAGACTTCTGCCTTCACGACAAACGGATTTACAAATACACAAGTAGATGACTTTACTTACAATTTTGACACTCAAGGTAGAATTACAAAGCGAACGATCACAACGGTAGGGAGTAGCAATCCATCTGTGAATGATATTACATATTACTGATGCGGATACAATTAATCAGGTATGGGAAAAATATAGCTGGGAAGTATCGATTAATGGTAACGCTTCAAGGTTGGATAGTTGGGATGTTACTGGCTTTGATTCTGGGAACGATTTTTATGCCAAAACTTAATCCTAGTAGTAAAAATAAATTGGCTGGCGTATGGCATTTTAATTTAAAAGCTGATAGAGGGATTTTACAAATTAAGGAAAATGGATATTTCTATTTTGATTTAATACCAGAGGTTGGTCATCCAAAGCAATTCAAAGGAATCCTAAGCAATGTAATCTCTGACACAGTATCGTTTGTAAGTTTTAACAATGACAGTTTGCTTTGTCTTAGACTTTTAGAATTTGATGATGGCACGCTGCTTTTTCGAAATTTAAATGATTCATCGGTTCTGAAATTTGAAAAATAAATTTTTGAATGCAAAAGATATCTTTTATGAGTTTGAAAAATATTTTTCTTCTTGTCTTGTTTTTTTTATCCATTAACGAAAATGCAATGATACAGGAGAATCTTAACTATACTTATTATGATATGTCTGGCAATAGATATGTTTTGAATAATGATATGCTAGAATACTTTCCACTTACTGCAAAAGAAAGTTCCTCTGGTTTTTATGATGGAGGAGTTTATAAAAAAAAGAAACTTAATAAAAGACAGCGGAATGAGCTCTTGAATGTATTTAATAAAGCGATAGAAGCCAAAGAGGAGCATTGTATAAGTAATGAATTGAAAGGAAATTGTTCCATTATAAAATACAACGGTAAAAGTGAGATAGCTAATTATTGTTTGAAAATAGATGCACTGTCAAATAAGTTACTTGTCGCCCAACTGAAAAGGATTTTAAATATCAAAAATTAATTGAAATGAAAAAATTATTATTGGGATTAACACTCCTAACCATTTGTGCTTCACTATTTGCACAGGAAAAGCAAAACTATGGTAACAAAAAATTACCTGAACCACTTGTAAACAGTAACAATAAGGCTAAACGTACACCCATACCTTTTGAGCCTTTCATAATTGATGCAACTAAAGGTCAGGAGTTACCAGAATTTGTTACCGTACCAGATGGAAGTAAAATGCCAAGAGAAAAGTATTTGGCGGAGTTAAATAAAATTGAAGCAGATCTAAATAAGCAAGGGTTATCTATCAGAGATAAGCAAGAGGTAGTGCAGATAAGTAGCTTGAAAAACGTAATGCAGCAGAGTTCAGACTTGAGACGTTCGAGTAGTTTACCGCAGGCATCTATGGTAACGAATGTACAGGCTATAAAGAATTCTGTGATGGGGATGCCTGGTGTAACCTTAAAATCCGATCCAGATGATGGAGGTGAGATTGTAAATAATAATAAATCTACTGCTAAAAGGAGTATCGTTACTGGTGCTACACAAGTAATGAGTACAGAGGCAAAGGAAGTAAGAAATAAAATAGCCCCTTTTGAATTTACCTTGGGTGATCCACAAACACTTTATGCAGGAGCGTTTGCCAAGTATGAATTAATCAGTAGGGCAGAACCGTTGAGTAATATTTCATTTACTAATGCAACGGCTCAGACCGTTACCAATGAAATAAAGAAAACTAATTCTTACTTCTCTATGTACATTGGTAGCGAAGCAAAAGCATCAGTGCTTGGCTTTGATTTAAAGTTATACGAGGCAAGTTTTATTTTGGATGCACAATCTAACGCCAATAAAAAATTGAGCAAAAAGGCTATTGTTTACAGAATAGGTAAAACTATTTTTAATGAAGATGATAGTTACGATGGCGATAGTAAAGAAATTTCTAAAGTGGATAAGGAAATTTTAAACTGGCAATTGGCGGATATCATTATCCCAATCGTAGGGCCTATAGATATTCGGACTTCATTTGCCCTTTTTGGAAGTGTAGGTATTGAGTATGACTGCTCTTTAAGTAGGACAGGGTTGACCGCTGGAGTTAAGCCTTTCATCTTGGCAAAAGCTACCCTAGAGGGTTCAATAGGATTGAGCAGTGTTGCAAGAGTAGGAGTAGGCGGACAACTGGATTTTTTGAATGCCGAAATATTTGCTGGAGCAAAGTCAGATTTAGGTTGGAATAGTACGGGCTGGCAATTAAACAACACATCACTACTAAATATGAAACTCGACTTGCTCGTAGGGCGACTCTATGGCTTCGCCGAGATAGGTGCATGGAGTTTCAAGAAAAGATGGGAGCATAACTTTTATAACTATAACGGAATTCGATTTAATAAGAAGATTATCGATATGAATAAGTCCATTGGGTTTAAAAACTGGAGAAGGGATTTGGTGATGCAACAGACAATGAACTAATAGAAAAGTTTAAAAATTCATCGTGAACAACATATTAATCATACTGCTATTATTCAATCTACAGGTATCTGCCCGGCAGGATAGTACTCTTGTGCGGAGTTATTATATTGATGTAAGTAGCAAGAGTACTTCACGAATTGAGAAAATATTTTCTAATGATAGTTTGCTTTTACAGCAGCCAGATAAAGAAATCAATCAGCATTTTGAAGGTATTCTACAAAATGTTTTACTTGAAAAGGGTAGTACCGGTGCTGTTTTCGAAGCCAAGTTCAACTTAAGACAGTATGCATTGTTTGACGAAAATGAGCAAGGTTTGACTGTTCCTTTTAGCCCGTCAGAATTAGAACAATTATTTTTTTATAAGCTGTCAGCAGAAAACAAAATTGTTGACATTCAATTTCAGAAGACTGTGTCTGTCGCTGCACAAAAAGTGATCAGAGAGGTAGTTGCTCATTTGCAATATACGGTTGTCATAAATGCTGGTAATACTTGGACAGCAGTAGAAGATAATCCTGTGGGTCATTGTAAAACTAATTATCAGATTATTCTTCGCAATGGAAGCAAAACGATTATTCAAAAAACTCCAACTAAGTACTTTGCTGCGGCAAATGAAGTGAATGATAATCTTCTAAAAACAATTAGTCAGCCAGAGGGTAGTGTAACGATTGAACTACTAGATGTAGATGGAAGTTTAGTTAGAATGACAGGTGAGCAAAAAGTTGTTACTCTATTGAATGATAAAGTTGTAGGTACATCTGAGCAAAAACTGTACATAGTGGATACTGCTAGGAATTATATAAGCGATGACTACCAGGAAATGAAACATAAGTGGTATAGGAAAATGAAGAATAACTTGTTGTCATCTTCGATTTATATCTATGTATCTACACAGCAAATTTTAATTGAAAATAGAAGAAGGACACTTGGTGCTGATTCTTACTCATCAATTGTTGCGATGCTTGAAACTGCAGGACCCGTTGGCTCTGATAGTGTTTATTTTAAGATAAGGGCTTTGTGTACTGTTTATCCGGCGTATAGTAAAAAGTTCGCTGTTATTTTAGATACAACTAGAGCTTCATCAGTAGTCTATGAAAACATTTGGCAAGCACTACTACACACAGGCAATGCAGAAAGTATTAATGCAATTTGTTCTGTATTAAAGAATCATAGTAATGATTGGCCTTGGTTAAAAAATATAATCGGCAATCTTGGTTTGGTTAAAAACTGTACCGATACATTGGTAAGTACATTCCAGCAACTTTATGGTATCACAAATAATGGCAGTATTAAAAATACAATAGAGCTAGCAATGGGCACAATGGTAGATAATCTTTTAAAAATAGAAAGAGTCAAGAGTCAAGATTTATACTATTGGTTATTACAAAAGCTGAATAGCAAACCAATATCTGATAAAAATAGTTTTCAAAAGATTTTGGTTCTTGGCAACACTAATAATCCTGCTGCTAAGAAAATTATAGAACAATATTTAGATGCATCGAATGAAGAAATAAGTAAGCTGGCTGTAGAGCAGTTAGAGAAATTCAAAGAAAATGGTAAATAAAAAGCATATAGCGGAATCAATAAACCTAAATCTTGAAATATGAAAAAAATAATCTACCCGATTTTAGTAATCATCTTCTTTAGTTGTACTGCACAACCTTGGAATATGGAAGCTGCAAAAGAGTGGTGTATGAAAGATAATAAAAGGTATATCGATGATGGCTCTATCACTACTGAAAAAGCATCAGCAATTTGCGATTGCGTAGCAGAAAAAATATTTGCGAAGTACAAATCCGAACCAGAGTTAAATGCTGATAAGTATAATCAAATACTTGCAGGGAAAGAGTGTGTAGAAGCTGTTGAAGCAAGCAATGACAGTAAGGAAGCACCCAAAACTGCCCTAGAGCGTGCTATTCAAAATTTGAAAACTGATTTGAGAAATAGCAGCAAGGAGGGAGTGCATTTGGACAGTGTCTACGTCGAAATGACGGGTTATATAAACTTAGATTATAGATTAGACCATATCGACAGTAAGTTAATAGATAAGAAGTTATTCTCTGATAGCGTAAAGGCCGATTTGAATCAGCAATATCAAACGAATTCTACATTCAAATACTTTAAAGAAAACAACATAAAAATAGAAGTTCATTATTACGATAAAAATGGCGTGATGCTAGTATATAAAACTACCGACTAATAAACTATTTCCTTAAAATTTAAATTGATAAAAATGAAAAAACTATTTATTCTGGTAATTGCTTTCGTATTAGCAAGTTGCTCTAGTTCCCCTAACGCAAAGTGGGATGTAGCCACCGCTTCTAAATCCTGTTTTGATGCAGCTACAAAAGGCAAGTACGATTTAACCGATGTTCAAATAAAAAGAGTAAGAACTATTTGTGATTGTGTGGGTGAAAAAATGGTTGCAACTTTTAAAACCGAGCAAGAAGCCAATGATAAAATGTTAGATGCAGCAGCTTTTACTAATGAATGCAGAGATGCTTTTGATCAAGGTCAACTAAAAAAATAAAATCATCAAAACTTAATTGTATGAAAAAAAATATTTTCTTTTTGTTAATGGCTTTCCTTAGCCTTAGCCTGAATGCGCAAAAAGTGAAGCCCGCTGTAATCACTGTTCCAAGTGTCAGTTTTTTAAAAACTCTACAACAAGCAGCTCAAACTATAAGTATCAGCCCCAAAGATTTTAAAGGACTCAATGCAAATCAAGTGGCATTTTATAAACTAATAAAATCTGCTACAGGTGCCGCAAGTTGGGACAAGCCAGCCTATAAAACCTTTATAAAACAGGCTACGCCTCTTATTAAAGCATTAGGAATTTTATCTGATCCCGATGATGGAGGTGAAATATTTTCTGATCCGGATGATGGCGGCGAAGTGTTTAGCTCTTCAAAATTAGTATCTAAGTCGCTTAGCACATTCTGTTCTGCCTGCTCTATTTGTATTGGCTGTCCAACTAAAAATAAAAACTAAACTTAAAAATATTTAATTATGAAGAATATACTTTTCGCTTTATTAATCGCTTGCTGCCTTTACGGATGTACAGAAAGTACTTCTAAGCCAACCTCATCAGTAGGGGCGAGTGCCAATCAGAATCTTTTTGAGGTTGCCAAGGAAATAAATAAAAAATGCCCAATAAATACTGATGAGAATACAAGAATGGATAGTGCGACAGTATTTAATGAGTATATGATTACCTATCACTATACTGTACATACTGTAAGTAGCAGAGATATAGATTTAAAAAAATTCAAATCAAGTATGGAAACTAGTATGAATGAAAAGTATTTGAAGGATCCTCAGTTAGCAATTTATCGAGATAATAGAATTGCTATAGCTTATGATTATAAAGATAAAGGAGGGGAGTACCTATGTTATTTTGTTTGCGGGAGTAAATAATATTTTTGAACGATAAAAATTGTAAAAAATGAAATACTTAAGATTGGTTAGTTTAACCCTGGGATTTATTTTGACATCTTATCTGTGCAGTGCACAGTTGGGAGGAGTTTTGAAGAAAGCAAAGGAAAAAGTGACATCTGGAAAATCTTCTGGAAGTTCTCAAGAAGCGACAAAAGAGAAAAGTAGTAATATCAACGAAGTAAAAAGTGGCGGTGCTTTAGAATCTAAAGGTTCGAATACACCAAAAGGTTATTTTTTAGTTACTAATCCGTTAGGAAAAATTACATTTAGTAATCAATCATTTGCTACTGGTACTAATAGTGCTAAAGCTGCGTTCAATTCAAATGAATTTATCTATGGACGTTTACAATTAAATAGTGGCACTGTAAAAGAAGCTTTTAAAATAGCTAACAAAGCTGATGGAATTCCTTTTTATAGTATAGAATACATTGTGGTTGTATATAAAAATGGGGAGAAGAAATTTAATAACAAGCAAATTTGGAATAGCTGTTTGGTAAAAGATGCAGACTTGACAAAAAGTTATTTTGATTTTGATGTATTGCCTAATCCACAAAATGCTACTACAATCATCTCTGCTGTAGCAGATTTTAGTGCTGGTAAGAGTACAGCTCCTTTGTACAGTTCTATT
>JBBRHK010000040.1:0-12488 GCA_038222815.1 Chitinophagales bacterium | reverse complement strand
GTGAGGACGTAGTAGAGGTAAGTACACACGGTAGTATACAGGTACAAGAATCTTTACTTTCTGTGTTTATCGCCAATGGCGCAAGACTCGCAAGACCAGGCGAGTTCACACAAAGAGCTTTCCTCAATGGAAAGATGGATCTTACTCAGGCGGAAGCTGTTGCAGAACTAATTAATAGCACCAGCGATGCTCAACAAAAAGCTTCTCTTCATAATTTAAAAGGGGGTTTTAAAAACGACTTAATTGTCATTAGGGAACAGTTGATAGAATTTAGTGCTCTTACTGAGCTAGAGTTAGATTTTGCAGAAGAGGATGTGGAGTTTGCAGACCGTACTAAATTTAACCAGCTACTTATTAATGCTAGCACAAAAGTGCAGGCTTTAATAGCATCATTTAAACTAGGCAACGTAATAATTAACGGTGTCAAAGTTGCGATAGTGGGTAAACCCAATGCTGGTAAAAGCACACTATTAAATACATTGCTTAATGAAGATAGAGCTATTGTAAGTGCTATTGCCGGTACCACGAGAGATACAATTGAGGAACGGATAAATATCAAAGGAATACAATTTTTATTCATCGATACTGCAGGCATACGCAGCCACGCAGCCGATGAGATAGAACAAATAGGCATAGAGAAAAGCTTTGCAAAAATAGACCAAGCAGACATCGTGTTACTTGTTACAGATAGTCCAGATGAAGAACAGGCTATCATTGAGCAACTAAAGGATAAAAAATATCTTGTCTTGGTAAATAAAATAGACATTAATAAAGTAGAAGATAGAAATGAAAACTTTTTTTATATTTCTGCAAAGCAGGGAGATGGGATAGAAGTACTTACAAATGCACTTTACAGCCTAGCTATGCAGGGTGTTAGTACAACGGAAGATACTATTATTACTAATACTCGTCATCTCCAACACCTAAGGGCAATTGAAGCTTATTTGCTTTCTATTGCACAAAATCTAAAGCTACAGTTGTCAAACGATCTCATAGCTCCAGATATAAAGCTTTGCTTGCAAGAAATAGGGGAGCTAACGGGCACTGTCACTAATGAGCATGTGTTAGATTACGTATTTAGTAAATTTTGTATAGGGAAGTAAAAACTCGCAAAGATAAATAGCCACAAAAAATTAAATCCAAAAAAAGCCGAAGTAATTTGATACTTCGGATTTTTGATATAAAGTTAATATTCAATTACTGGTAGATGTATGTCTTATAATCGAATAATTTTTTTAATGAGTCTAGCAGTCTTGTAGTATCTGCAATAGGTTTATACATTGATACAGCCACAAGATAACTGGAGGAGTCTTTCATAATTACACTAGTGTTATGACCGTAAGATTTAAACTTTGCAGCAGCACTGATAGCCTCTGCATTTGTTTTATAATTCTTGATAATCACTTTTCCAGTAGAGCTATCTGTGCTTATTAGATTGGCTGTAACACTCTGCTGAGTACTGTCCGTTGCAATAGTAGGCGTTGCAATGGTCTTAGTGACTTCGGGTTGTTCTTCATTTACAGAAACCGTATCTTTCTTATAATTTATAAAGTAGTAGACAGCGGCTACCGATAGTGCAGACAATAAAATTGCAGCAAAAATTAATATTCCTCGTTTACCATTTCCAGTAGTTTTTTCTGCATTAAAATTTACTTCTTCCTTCATTCCGGAAGTCTTTCTTTCTGGAGCTTGCTCTGTTATTTTTTCGTAACCTTTACCCTGATTAAATTCTATATTACCGGAATCACTTTTGTGTAGCGTGCCTATTCCAGGGATCAGTAAGGACTTGCCCAAATAGATCATTTCTTTTTGAAGACTAGTATAGCTCTCTAAATCTGATGAAGCAAGCGAGCGCATTTTTTTTGTATGTTCTTTAATGTAATCAACAAGGCTTTCATCAGCAGGCTCTTTCGAATTGCTGTTAAATTGTATGGAACCTTCTGGAATAACGGCTACTTTGTCGTTATTAACCTCTAGTGGGATATCTTTTAGTAACTCAAAATTTCCGATATTCTGTAAGCCTACTTTTTTGTTTTGATAAAAACATTGAACTAATAATTGCTCGATTGTCATTTGTATGATGATTTCCAACAAACCTACATTAAATATTTCTTTTTTTACAGCTCAACTTTATTTAAAAAAGTATTTGGCAATAACTGTTAATAGCCTTACAAATAAATCTTTTTTTTTAATATTTTTTCTAATTTTGAAGGATGGAAACAATGAATGAAGAGGAATTTGTAGCGACTTGGGCTAAGAACCGAGAAGAGTTTTCAAGCACTACTAGTAAATTCATAAGGGGATTACCTTTTGCGATATTATTCACTTTGCCTATAGTGCTCTCTGTGATGCTTGTATATTTTCTTAGTCCAGATTGGTACGCAAAGATGAAATTACAAAGAGAGGGGATTTTTACAACTATATTTGTTTCGTTAGTGATAATCGTGCTTTTTATAGCCTACTTTCGCATGCATTTAAAATGGGAGCAGAACGAAGAGGCTTACCAGCGTTTTTTACAAAAAAAAGCGAATGATGCAGCGAAGTGAATGCGCAATTAGTCTTATAACAAACCATATAAAACAATAATGAATAAATTTCTTTTCAGCTTATTAATTATCGCTGGCTTTGCTTCTTGTAAAACAGAAGTAGCTACTTGTACTGCTAAGGCAAGAAACACTGTTGTGTCTATTGCAGAGAAAGACTCCGTACAGCGCTACCTTACTGCAAATTCAATTACAGCGACAAGAGATACTTCAGGAGTATTTTATGCGATTACAACGCCAGGAGCTGGTAATGTAACTGCTGATGTGTGTAGTTTTGTCACCACTAGGTATAACGGAAAGTCATTTAGTGGCGTTCATATTGACAGTTCAGTGGGAACATCCACTTTTACAAGTCAGCTAAGCGGACTTATAGAGGGTTGGGAAAAAGGAATTCCTAAAGTAAAAACAGGCGGATCTATTACACTATACATTCCCCCTAGCTTAGCTTATGGCGCAGCAGGTGTGAGAGACGCTAATAATAACGTAGTAATAGCACCTAATACATATATGAGATTTAAAATCGATGTAATAAATATTCAATAAGATAGTTTAAATTAAGTTTTTAAAGTCCATAGTAAATTATGGACTTTTTTGTATGTAATATTGTACTGTGAACCACGAATCTATTTCCGTTTTTGATATGTTTAAGATAGGCATTGGGCCTAGTAGTAGCCATACGCTTGGGCCATGGAGGGCTGCAGAAATGTGTATTAATAAATTGATACAAAACAATAAGTTAGCTGCTGTAAATAAAATACAGGTTGTATTGTATGGTTCATTATCTAAGACAGGCATTGGTCACGGTACAGATATTGCTGTATTGCTTGGGCTACAATGTGAAGACCCTGTAACTTTTGATGTAAATGAAGTGAAGCCAACGGTAGAAAATATAAAAGCTACACAAAGGATTAATTTAGGGCATCAGCACATAATACACTTTAATCCTGCTGTGGATATTGTTTTCATATATAATCAAGCACTTCCTTTTCACCCAAATGGAATGAGCTTCTTGATAGATTTTATAGATGGCGAAAGTATTGCAGACACCTACTTTTCTGTGGGCGGTGGATTTGTGCAGCAAGAAGGGGATGCAGTTACTACTTTTACAAGTCAAGTGGTGCTTCCATTTCCCATCAATACCTCTGACGATATCTTACATTGGTGCAGAAAAACAGGACTTTCTATTAGTGAACTTGTTTTAGAAAATGAAAATAGTTGGCGTACAGAAGCTGAGACTAAAAAAGGAATTCTGGCAATATGGGGTGCTATGCGTCAGTGCATATATAGAGGGTGCTACACAGAAGGTCACTTGCCCGGTGGGCTCAATGTGAAACGCAGAGCAGCTTTAATAAATAAAAGATTACTTGATAATGCATCTTTTGAAGATTATTTTCAATGGAAGGCAGCTATTAAGAATGGTGGTTTTCAATTCAATTATATTTTAGACTGGGTGAGTTGTTTTGCTCTTGCAGTAAATGAAGAGAATGCCTCTTTTGGTAGAGTTGTTACTGCACCTACCAACGGAGCCGCTGGTGTAATACCGTCAGTACTAATGTATTTTATTCTATTCTGTGACGGTGATTCCGAAGATCAAATCGTAAAGTTTCTCTGCACGGCATCCGAAGTGGGTAGTATATTCAAAAAGGGAGCTACAATCTCAGCTGCTATGGGTGGCTGCCAGGCGGAGATAGGTGTAAGCAGTGCAATGGCTGCTGCTGCGCTTACAGAGTGCATGGGAGGTACACAACGCCAAGCTTTGATGGCTGCGGAAATAGCGATGGAACATCACCTTGGTATGACTTGTGATCCTATTGGCGGCCTCGTACAAGTGCCATGTATAGAACGTAACGCTATGGGCGCAATAAAGGCAATTACTGCCAGCCAATTAGCATTGCAAAGTCAGCCAGATTTCGCTACGGTCTCGCTAGACGGCGTTATTAAAACAATGTGGGACACTGCATTGGATATGAATAGTAAATACAAGGAAACTGCCGATGGTGGGCTTGCTATTAATATTCCTATTAGTTTGTCTGATTGCTAGGATAAAGTACTCGCAGAACTGTACTGGCTTTTATTATTTCCCTGAAGATTTTAGAACCTGATATTCTAAAATGTAAAAATTAATTGAGTGCCGCTACTTTTTTTAATTCGTTGTCCTCTCCCAAAATATTGGGAATAGACTGATTTTGTAAAACTTAGAATGCCCCAAAAATCTATTTGTAATACCTTCGCACTCAATTTAATTTAATTATGGGGAAGATAGCAATCAATATAGCGACAGGAACATTACAACAAGAAGAAATCATAGTAGGGATAGATTTGGGCACCACTAACAGCCTTGTGGCTGTCATTCATCCAGAAACAAATAAGCCAATAGCATTGAAGGAAATAGATGGAAAGGCAATGGTGCCATCTATCATTCATTTTGGTAAAGCAGGCAATATTGAGGTGGGAGAGTCTGCAAGACAATTCCTATTATCAGAGCCTGAGCGAACAATTTTTTCCATAAAAAGATTGTTGGGGAAGAGTTATCAAGACGTATCCAAAGCTAATACTAGAATGATGTTTCCGATTGTAGAAACAAGCGATAATAGTATGGTGCAAGTGAAAATTGATGATCAATTTTATTCTCCTGTTGATCTTTCAGCAATGATTTTAAAAGAGCTTAAGACAAGGGCAGAACACATTCTTAAAACGCCAGTAAATAAAGCTGTAATAACAGTCCCTGCATATTTTAATGATAGCCAACGACAAGCCACTAAAGATGCTGGAAAACTAGCAGGGCTAGAAGTATTGAGGATTGTGAATGAGCCGACAGCCGCAAGCTTAGCCTATGGTATTGGGCTTGACAGAAATAGGACTACCACAGTAGCAGTATATGACTTAGGTGGAGGTACTTTTGATTTATCAGTTCTGAATATTAATGATGGTGTATTTGAAGTACTAGCAACAAACGGTGATACTAATCTTGGAGGCGATGATATAGATGATGCTATTGTGCAACATTGGTTAGCCAGTTTTAACGCTGATTTTAATTATGAAACCGATGCAATTTTTGCGCAAGCGCTAAGATTAAAAGCAGAAGATGCAAAGATAGAGATGGGTAATTCTGGCGCTTTTGAAAGTAGCATCAAAGACACCAATATAAGTTTATCAAAAAAAACCTACTTAAACCTACTTCAACCTATTATAGATAAGACAATAGGCTGTTGTAAAGCAGCAATGAAAGATGCGGGATTGACAAATGCAAATATTGATGCTGTAGTGATGGTAGGCGGCAGTACAAGAATACAAGAAATAAGAGATGCGGTGAAAGATTATTTTGATTCGCCTTTACATACCGAGTTAAACCCAGACGAAGTAGTGGCTTGGGGAGCTGCAATACAAGCCAATATACTGGCAGGAAAAAGTAAAGATGTATTGCTGCTAGATGTAACGCCACTAAGTCTTGGCGTAGAAACTGCAGGCGGTTTGATGGATGTAGTAGTACCAAGAAATGCCAAAATCCCTTCGTCAGTGGCAAGGCAATATACTACGCAAGCTGACGGACAAACGGGAATGAATATAGCTGTTTATCAAGGTGAGAGAGACTTAGTAAAAGATAACAGAAAACTTGGCGAATTTATTTTGAAAGGAATTCCTGTAATGCCTGCTGGCCTTGCCAAAGTAGAAATAAAGTTTATGCTAAATGCTGACGGGGTATTGACTGTATCGGCAAAAGAACTTAGAAGTGGGGTAGAGCAAGAGATAGAAATACAATCGCAATACGGATTGTCGGATGAACAAGTGGAGGAGATGTTACTTGATTCTATGACCAATGCTAAAGAAGATATTACGGCTAGGGCTCTTGCAGAAGCTTCAACAGAAGCAGAGCAATTATTAAAAACAACTGAGCGTTTTTTACAAAAAAATATGACCCTTCTTTCTACGCAAGAAATGATGGATACCGCTAATGCAATGCAAGCGCTACAATTGGCTCTAACACTGCTTGATAAGAATTTGATTGTAGATAAAACAGATGCATTAAATAATGTTTCTCGGCCTTATGCAGAGAGAATTATGGACGAAGCAGTGAGTAACGCTATGAAAGGGAAGGAGATTTAATAGTTTTAGATAAAATAGTTACCCGGATTGTTTCAAATTGAAGATTCCTTAGGTCTTACGAATAAATAAAGTGCAGCGACTATTAGAAATGGCGTAATGGTCATAAAAAAACGGTTGCCCCACTCGTCGCATGATAGTACTACGGATAGTGCGAATATAATAATGATAGCAAAAAAATACACAAATGCAACTGGAAGTTGTTTAATCTTTCGTAATAATAGCAAAAATATACAGAGGTATAAGCTGTAAAAATACGTTGCTAAAATGATGTTATGACTAGTGGAATAGTAAGGACGTACTAGGCCAAAAAAAGCTTTTAATTTTAGTAGACTGAGCCTAAAGAAATTTTGAGGATATTGTAGGATATAGTCTAATAATCCTGAGATGGAGTTATCCGTTTTGAGGGGGGTATTTTTTAAGCCAAGTATATTCGTAGGCACTTCACAAATAATCATTTGCTTATTAAAAGGCAAAAGAATATCTATTCTTCCACCTGCTCCCATCATTGCATTCAATAATACTAGAGCAATTGCAGTAAATGAGCTGAAAAGAATAATCTTTTTCCAAAAATTCATTTTTAAAGTAGCTTGAAAAAAAAGGTAAATGATTGTTGCAGCCACAAAGAAAATTCCGCTGGGTCTTGTAATACATAAAAGAGAAAGAAGCCCCACAATAATTGCTACTTTCTTGAGGGTTATTTTTTTACAAGCAATTAGAAAACAACTGTAGATAATTGAGAGACTAAAGAAAATGGATTCCGTGTATAAAAAGCTGTTATATTGTTGATATGGGACGCAGCAAATAAGAAGGATTGCTCCTGCAAAAGCAATCAATCTCGACTGAGTAAAAGATTCCAGGAATTTAAAAAAATATAATAAGGCTACTAAATTAACCGCAAGTTGGATGCTGACTACAAACCAATATCCCACACCAATTTTTAAATTTAAATAGATTAGTAAAATTTCTGTAAGGTAGAAAAAGGTACTAGTAAAGCTTAATCCATTTCCTTTAATCAAGTTTTCTGCCTCCAGTATTGCTTTCATAGATTCCCCTCCGGTTTCAATACCATAGAAGTACAGTAGAAGACTTTGCATAAGAATCCAAAATGCTACAATAAGGATAGTAGAGTATTGTTCTATAAAATTCTGAGGCCTATTTTTAAAGTTATTAATCATTTCACCCTTGATTGATTTGTTATTTCTGTTAGAGAAGGTTTTTTAGAAAATCCATATCCAACCAAAATCAAATATAAAAAGCCACTAAAATAATGGTAGGCCATAACCATCAAAATCGCTAAACCCCTTAACCCATCTATATTTGGATTGCGTGTAGCTGAATTTATTTTTGTAAATCAATTATCCTATTAATGTACTTTCCTAAAATGTCAAATTCAATATTAACGCTACTTCCCACTTGTATATGCTTAAAATTGGTGTGCTCAAATGTGTAAGGAATGATGGCAACAAAGAAATAATCTTTACCAATATCAAAAAGGGTAAGGCTTGTGCCATTAATACAAATTGACCCCTTCTCTACAATATTGTTGGCAAATTCTACTGGGAAGCTAAATCTATACACCCAGCTTCCCTTCTTATCTGTTACTTCTTGGCAGGTAGCTACTGCATCTACATGGCCTTGTACAATATGGCCATCAAGCTTACCGTTCAGTTGCATACAGGTCTCTATGTTTACCAATGACCCTGTATGCCAATTTTTAAGAGCTGTTACGGCTAAAGTTTGTGCAATGGCGGTCACTCTATGCCTGCCAGGCTCGAGGGCATCCACAGTAAGGCAAACGCCATCGTGCGCTACACTTTGGTCTATTTTAAATGTCTCACTAATGGAGGACTTTACCCAAAAACTATGGTTGCTGCCGTCTATGATTATTTCTTCTATATTTCCTATAGTTTCTATTATACCTGTAAACATTATTCAAAATTCGTATTTTTTTTTCATTTTGCATTTTAATTCAAACAAATAACTATATTTGCAGCCCTGTAAGAAGACTATTACAGAATTTATTCACCAAAGGAGGTATATATTTTATGCTAATTATTGATTCTAAAGACTGCGAAAACATTGACAAGGCTTTAAAAAAGTACAAGAAGAAGTTTGAGAAAAGTCGCACGCTATTGCAATTGAGAAATCGCCAAGCTTTCACAAAGCCATCTGTAAAGCGTCGTTTCGAAGTACTTAAAGCTGTGTACAAGCAGCAATTGCAGAACGGAAAATTCGATTAAAGAATTTACTCTTATTATAATACTTCCGATACTTAAATTTTTGTAACTTTAAGTGTCGGTTTTTTTATGCCTATACCTCAGCAAAATCCATATCAAGCTTTCGTTACCTACCTTCAAGTGGAGAAGAGAAGTAGTATACACACTATTGTGGCTTATGAAACAGATCTCAGAGACTATGAAAACTTTATAGCAAAGGAATTTGAAATAGCTTCAATCATAGACGTAAAGCCTACGCACATAAGGTCTTGGTTGGCGTCATTGAAACTAGGGGGAATTACAGCAAGAACTATTAATAGAAAAATCTCTACTCTAAAGTCATTTTATAAGTTTTGCATCAAGCGGAATTTTCTTGCTGTCTCTCCAATGGCTGCTATTATCTCGCCAAAGGCTTCTGTAAAACTTCCACAATATATAGACGTAAAGGATGCAAGTATCATTTTTACTGATCTATTGTTTGCAAATGATTTCTCAGGTAAACTTCACGAGGTAATTTTAAAATTACTGTACAGTACTGGCATACGGCAAGCAGAGCTGTTAGGTCTGCGAGATGCTGATATTGATTTTAATGCTTCCTCCATAAAAGTACTCGGAAAAGGAAATAAAGAACGTCTCCTACCAGCCAATGCTGATGTACTAGCTGTTGTGAAGGATTTTCAGCTAATGAAGCAGCAACAAGGAATCAATACGTCTTCGAGTGTGTTGCTTTGCAATGAAAATGGCAAGCCATTGTATCAGAAATTGTTGTATAATATTGTAAATCAATACCTTTCTAAAATTACTAGTATTGATAAAAAAAGCCCTCACGTATTAAGACATAGTTTTGCTACCCATCTTTCTAACAGTGGTGCAGATATTAATGCTATAAAGGACTTGCTAGGACATGCTAGTCTAGCTGCCACACAAGTTTACCTGCACAACAATATTGAGCAATTAAAAGACGTTTATAAAATTGCGCACCCTAAAGCTTAATTTTTTTTATTATTCCTTTTTTTGTAATTTACAGCTAGGTAAAATATTAATTATGTAACGACATCTACTTTTTTAAATCTATTCATTAATCGTAAAATTTAAGTACTATGAATGTAAGTATTCAGACGGTTCATTTTGATGCAGACTCAAAATTGTTGCAACACATTAATAAGAAGATAGAAAAACTACGACAGTATTGTGACAAGATTATTCATACTGAAGTGTATTTAAAGTTAGACAACGTAGTGCACCATATAAAGGATAAAACAGCTGAAATAAAAGTGGCTATTCCAAAGCACGAGTTTTTTGTGAAACATACTTCGAAGTCATTCGAAGAAAGTTTTGACGAGGCTTTAGATGCTGCTATTATTCAAATCAAGAAGCAGAAGCAAAAGTTAGCAGCATAACGCTATAAAAGTCTATAAAAATTACTCAAAAGACCTGTATTTAACAATGCAGGTTTTTTTTGTGGAAAAAAAACAGTTTTTTTTTATGGTTATTTTTTTCTGTTAAATAAAAACGCTTACCTTCGCCTTCCAAAAAATAAAGGGTACACAATTATGCCTCAATTTTTTAAGTTCTTTTGAAATAAAATAAGCAGAAATAGTCCCGATAACTATCGGGATTGTAGAGCTTCTCGACTAGTAGTCGGGAAGGTCGTTGAAAAAAAAGTAATAAGCCGAAATAGCTCAGTTGGTAGAGCAACTGATTTGTAATCAGTAGGTCGCTGGTTCGACTCCAGTTTTCGGCTCTTTAATAAGTTTGAAACACTTTAAAAGTTTTAAGTTCTTTGGTTGAAGTGTTGGTTTCGGGGATAGTGCATCCCGACTTGCTAGTCGGGAAGGTCGCTGGTTCGACTCCAGTTTTCGGCTCTTTTAGTTTTTTTGGGCAGATGGCCGAGTGGTTAAAGGCGACAGACTGTAAATCTGTTCTCGTAAGAGTACGTAGGTTCGAAACCTACTCTGCCCACAGGATGATTTGATAATTCATTTATTTGGATATTTGATGATTGTCGTAGTTCTTTGAAGGTTTGAAAATTATTGGTTCTATATTTTACAACTTGTAATTTATTGGAGTGGATAAATTTCAAATCAACAAAAAATATTAGCGGAAGTAGCTCATTTGGTAGAGCGGTAGCCTTCCAAGCTTCAGGTGGCCGGTTCGAGCCCGGTCTTCCGCTCATTATTATGTTGGATAACTCAAGCCGTCGTAGCTCAGGGGTAGAGCGCTTCCTTGGTAGGGAAGAGGTCGTGAGTTCGATTCTCACTGATGGCTCATATTGAGTTATTAGTTATGAATTATTAGTTGTGGGTTTTCTTTAGAATAACTTTACAACGATCCAACATTAGGGATAAAAGTATTTTTAGTATATTACAATTTAGGAATTATTATGGGTTTTACCCTGTCTTAAGTGCTAATATCAAGTAAAAGTCAATAGTTTTCAGACTGTCAAAAAAAATGAAACTGATTTCAAAACAAAATAAACAAATTTAAAAAATGGCAAAAGAATCATTCAAGAGGGATAAACCCCATCTTAACGTAGGTACCATCGGTCACGTAGATCACGGTAAAACAACACTTACAGCCGCTATAACCGATGTTTTGTCACAAAGAGGTTTAGCGCAAAAGAAAAATTATGACGATATTGATGGTGCTCCTGAAGAAAAAGAAAGAGGTATCACGATTAACACTGCTCACGTAGAATACGAGACTGATTCTCGTCACTATGCTCACGTAGATTGTCCAGGTCACGCCGATTATGTAAAGAACATGATTACTGGTGCTGCTCAAATGGATGGTGCTATATTAGTAGTAGCTGCAACTGATGGTCCAATGCCACAAACAAAAGAGCATATCTTGCTTGCTCGTCAGGTAGGTGTTCCTCAGATTGTAGTATTTATGAATAAGGTAGATCTTGTAGATGATCCAGAATTACTAGAGTTAGTAGAAATGGAAATCCGCGAACTATTGACTTCATATGGTTTTGATGGTGATAATACACCTATCATCCAAGGTTCTGCTACTGGTGCTTTATCAGGAGATGAGAAGTGGGTAGCTAAAGTAAACGAATTAATGGATGCTGTAGATAGCTACATTCCATTGCCTCCAAGATTAGTTGATTTACCTTTCTTGATGAGTGTAGAGGATGTATTCTCTATCACAGGTCGTGGAACGGTAGCAACAGGTCGTATTGAAAGAGGTCGTATCAAAGTTGGAGAAGGTGTTGAGATTGTTGGTTTAATGGATAAGCCACTTACTTCTACTTGTACTGGTGTTGAGATGTTTAAGAAACTTCTTGATGAAGGTGAAGCTGGTGATAACGCAGGTCTTTTATTACGTGGTATTGAGAAAACTCAAATCCGTCGTGGTATGGTTCTTTGTAAGCCAGGTTCTATTACTCCGCATACAGAATTTAAAGGTGAGGTTTACGTTCTTTCGAAAGAGGAAGGTGGACGTCATACTCCATTCTTTAACAAGTATCGTCCTCAGTTCTACTTCCGTACTACGGATGTTACAGGAGAAGTTACTTTGAATGAAGGTACTGAAATGATTATGCCTGGTGATAACACTAACTTTACTGTGAAGTTGATCCAACCAATTGCAATGGAGAAAGGTTTGAAGTTTGCAATTC
>JBBRHK010000039.1:0-12541 GCA_038222815.1 Chitinophagales bacterium | reverse complement strand
ATTATTGAAGGTCTTTAATGTTTCTTTGAATCCGTTTGTTTTTGTAATGCTTCTTTTGTACAGATCTGTTTCTAGCTGAAAATGTCCCGCATCTACGCTATAAGCACTTTCTGTAATATCTGGTCTATCTGTAGCAAAATTCCGCATCAATTGCTTGGGTGTAGCATTGAATAAATTATACTTCTTTTTCAAAAGAGAGTCTTCTACTTGTGCAACCGCTACACAAAAGATAAATAAAAAAAGAAAAAGAAAAAAAGATTTCAAAGTGTCTGATCTATTGTACGATTAGTAAAGGAATTTTAATCTTATGCCTTAGTGCATCAACGGTTGTACCCAAAACCAAATCTTTGAGTCCCCTGTGTCCGTGCGCCCCAATGATTAAAAAATCAATATTATTTTCCTCAACTATCTTAGAAATACCTGTGGGTACATTGCCATAGCCTAAATGTAGCTTTGCTTTGAAACCCATTGCAGTAAGCTGATCTACATAATTCTGTAGGTTATTGGCATCGGCCTTTGTTTCTAAATCGTGTACTACTCCACCAGTATATCTTGCAGCAGCAGTTTCTACAATGTGTATTAAGTGGTAGCATACCGCCTTATTACCCTGTGATAATCCGTGTTCTATTACCTCGGCATCTTTGGTAGCAAAATCTATACATAGACCTATATGCTCATAACCCAATTTTTTGTAAGCTGCTATTGTTACGCCAGCACCGTGTGGTAATTGAGGCTTTTCTGCGATGGACTTCTTGAGGAAAGGGTGTATAAGTACATACAGTAACAATCCTAGGCAGGCAAGCGCCAACGGAATGATTACAAAGGAAATCAGATTGCTATTTACAGAGCCTGTATTTATCCAGCCTGTAATTTCATCTATCACCAGCTTTATATTGAGTGCAACGATAATAGTAGCACTTACCCAAGCCAAGATTTTTACCCAAAGTTTTATGGTAAACTCTTTCATCTTTTCCTTATCAGAATTAAAATGAATAAGCGGAATAATAGCAAATCCCAGTTGTAAACTCAGCACTACTTGACTAAGTACCAGAAGTTTTCCTAGTGATTCTTCTCCAAAATATAGGATGGTAATTATTGCAGGCGTAATGGCCAAAAGCCTTGTTATTAATCGTCTCAGCCAAGGTTGTATTCGTAGATTAAGATGCCCCTCCATAATAATTTGCCCAGCAAGCGTACCAGTAATAGTGCTGCTTTGACCAGCGGCTACGAGAGCAATACCAAAAAACATTGGCGCTATTTCACCAAAAATATTATGTAATAAATCTGATGCATCTTGAATTTCCGCTACTTCATAAAATCCGTTTCTATGAAAGGCGGCAGCAGCTAAAATGAGTATAGCAGCATTTACAAAAAAAGCCAAATTCAATGCTATCGTCGTGTCAAAAAAATTGAATCGTATCGCTGCCTTCTTACCAGCAGAAGTTTGTTCTATTTTCCTCGTCTGTACCAAGGAGGAATGTAAATAAAGATTGTGAGGCATTACAGTAGCTCCTATAATACCTATGGCTATGTACAGCGCATCGCCATCTAATGCAGTAGGAATAAGTCCTTTAGCAACGTCTGCAAAAACTGGCTGTACAATGAACATTTCTATGAGAAATGAAACGCCGATGATAAATACAAGAGAAATAATAAATACTTCCATTGTGCGCATTCCTTTTTTGAGCAGGAGTAACAGCAACATAGTATCTAAGGCAGAAATGGAAATTCCCCAAATGAGTGGCAATCCAAAAAGTAAATTTAAACCAATAGCCATACCCACAATCTCTGCTAAGTCGCAGGCGGCAATAGAAATTTCTGCCAGAATATACAAAGGAATATTAGCCCAAGAAGGATATGCATTTTTTGAAGCTTGGGCAAGATCCATCCCTCTTACAATACCTAGCCTAGCGCTTAACGACTGCAAAAGCAATGCAATTAGATTACTCATCAGTAATACCCAAATGAGCTGGTAGCCAAACTGTGATCCGCCGGCAATATCGGTAGCCCAATTACCAGGATCCATATAGCCCACACTTATCAGATAGGCAGGCCCAAGAAATGCCAATAGCCTTCGCCATTTACTTTTCTTATTGGTAGGTACGCTACTGTGTACTTCGCTTAGGGACTGATTAGGCATTGGCTGCTAATTTACTTTTTTGTAAAGTTAGGCAAACAAAACTTTATTTAAATACCCTCCCTAACTTTTATTTCAAAAGTTCCGCTACTTTCTTAAAATCGACATGCTCCTTAAAATCCCCAATGAGCTTTCCTTTTTTATCATATAGGAAAACACTAGGAAAACTAGTAAGGCTATAAAACTCAAATAAGAAATAATTTTGCTGGGTAGCTAGAGTTATATTTTTGTATTTATCCAAATGAAACTGGTTATTATACTTTTTAATCCAACTAAAGTCAAGGCTACTCACCATTATAATTTGAGCCTTTTTCAGTCCATCAATATTGGCTAGCATTTGCTCTGTGGCCACCTTACAATGATCGCAATCAGGACTAAAAAGCATTATGATGGTTGCTGTTTTCTTTTTTAAATTTTGTTTAGTTAGAACTGTACTATCTGGGAATTTATTAAGAGAAAACGCAGGCACATCTGGGAACTGTTTATAAATGGGAACGCTTTCCTTGGCTTGTGCGTATGTATAAGGGCTGCAGAATAAGCAAAGCAAGAAAACAATAAAACTATACAATGAGAACTTTTTCAAGATTTTGTTTTTTAGGATAAAAAGCAAATCTACTGGCATTTTAAATACGAGTACCTTTATGAAAGTTAAAATAAACGAACAATAATATATAAAAATGAAAAAAATCTTACTTGCAGCGCTATTTTTCGCCTTTACAAGTAGCATATTTGCTCAAGAGGCTATGCCGCTTAAAGTTGGAACTGTAGCACCAAGTTTTGAAGCTGTCGACCAAAATGGAAAAACTATTTCCCTAAAATCACTTACTCAAAAAGGCAGCGTTGTCGTTATTTTTTATAGAGGTCAATGGTGCCCTTATTGTAACAAGCAATTAAGCGCTTTGGAAGATTCTTTGAGTCTTATTATCGCCAAGAATGCGACAGTTATAGCAGTGACTCCCGAGACAGCAGAAAACGTGGATAAGACCATTGCAAAGACAAAACTGAGCTATTCTGTCTTGAACGACAAAGGTTTAAAAATAATGAAGGCTTACAAAGTAGCCTTTGACGTAGATGCAGAAACAATTAAGAAATACCAAGGTTACGGCATAGAATTTGAAAAAGCCAATGGAGAAAATGGAGCTGTTCTACCTGTACCGGCCGTTTATATTATTGATAAAAAAGGCAAAATTACCTACGCATATTTTGATACCGATTATAAGAAAAGGGCTTTTGTGCAGGATATTGTAAACAATTTATAGTGTTTACTTGTTACATTATGAGATAGAAAGTTTATGTGTTTAAATACTCTATTGATTTTGGTTTTACAGTTTTTTTTGATTGATTACTCCCCAAAGCTTGCTCAAATTAAGAGCAAGCTTTTTTGTGCAATTTATTTGTATCCAATCGGCTTGAAAATGTTGGTGATTTCTGACTGTATTACCAATAAGGTATTCTATCTCTGCTCAATTAGGCTATCTAATCTCATCTCTATACAGTGTGCTTTGGTCTATAATGATTATAAAACCTTAGTTTTGACAAGCTTAAAAAACTAACATCGTTATTGCTTATGAATTCTAGAAAAACGGGCATTATTGCTCTCGCAGTTTTTACAATTATTGCCATACTCCACGCTCTTGACTGGAACAACATTATAGATATTCCCGAAATGCTTTTGCTAGTAAGTCGTTGGGTATTTGTGTTAAGCTTGGTGCTATACTCTGTTTACAAAAAATCGCTTACTTCTTGGATTATGACGAGTATGGTGCTGGGTGTAATTATAGGATACGATTATCCAAATTTTTCTCAAGAGTTAAAGTTCCTTAGACAAATATTTTTAAACTTAGTAAAAGCGATTGTTGCGCCCTTGTTGTTTAGTACTCTAGTAGTGGGTATTGCAGGTCATAGCGATTTGAAGCAAGTAGGAAGGCTAGGCTGGAAATCTCTGCTGTATTTTGAAATAGTAACAACCATTGCTTTAATCATTGGCTTAGTAGCCATCAATATTTCTGGTGCAGGTGTAGGCATAGTAAAGCCAGAAATAATGGAAGTATTACCAACTACCACACCTCTTTCTTGGAGTGAGCATATTGTAGATATTTTTCCAAGTAATTTTATAAAAGCCATTTATGACGGTAAGGTGTTGCAGATAGTAGTTTTCAGTGTATTATTTGCCATAGGTCTTGCTATGTTACCTGATGATAAGAAGCGACCAATGATTAGAGCTTGTGAAAGTTTGAGCGAAGCAATGTTCAAGTTCACTAACATCATTATGTATTTCGCTCCTATAGGTATTGGTGCCGCTATGGCTTTTACTGTAGGTCACCTAGGAATAGCAGTATTGAAAAATTTAGCACATCTAGTACTTACGCTTTATGCCAGATTAATTGTTTTTCTATTTGCAGTACTGTTACCCATTGCACGACTCTTCAAAATACCTATCAAGCAATTCATCCTAGCAGTAAGAGAACCAGTAAGTATCGCCTTTGCTACCACAAGTAGCGATTCTGCTTTACCAAAAGCAATGGAGAATATGGAAAAATTTGGTGTACCAAGAAAGATTGTTTCTTTCGTAATTCCTACAGGATATACTTTTAATCTTGATGGGACCACCCTATACTTATCAATGGCAGCGGTATTTGTGGCGCAAGCTGCCGATATGCATATGTCTATCGGACAACAAATAACTATGGGATTGGTGCTGATGCTTACCAGTAAAGGAGTAGCAGCTGTTCCAAGAGCTTCTTTAGTTATTCTAATTGCCACCGCAGATCAGTTTAATCTTCCGCTATGGCCTATCGCTGCCATTTTTGGCATAGATGAGTTGATGGATATGGCGAGAACCTCGGTGAATGTGATTGGAAATACATTAGCTAGTTGTGTTATCGCAAGGTGGGAAGGTGAGTTTGACGAAGAGAAGGCTTTAGCCTTTACGGATAAAGAAATTCCATTGGCAGAGCTTTCAAGCTAATTGATATTCAAAGATATTTTTCTATTACATTTCCTCTATCACCACAGGGGCAAACCAGCATGTCTATTTCCCGTAGTTTAGCTACAGGCTTTAATATTGACATCAAACGCTCTATCTAACTCACACAGCGTGAAATGCTTTCGTGTGCTTTCTAGTTTCCAAATTTCCCCCTCGCTATTAGTCCTTATTACAATAATTAGCAATAAGCTAACGTTATTGAGATTATCAAATAGAAAATTTACAATAAATCCCAGTAACCATGAACCAAATTATTACTAAAACTACCCTTTTTTGTGTTAGCTTTTTACTGCTAACATTCAGCACATTTGCCCAGTTTAATACTTGTGCCAATGCCATTACTATAAATACTGACAGTGCTTGTGTACCTGGCACAAGTCAATTAACAGGTACTTTAAGTGGTGCAACTGCAGACGGCGGAGCTATTACTTCTGCTTGTACAGCAATAAATGCTCCAGATGTATGGTATAAATTTGTTGCCAAAACTGCTTATCCTACTATCACGGTAACAGGGCTAGGTGGTAGCTGGGGTACTGGTCTAAAAATACAATTGCTAAGCGGGAGCTGCGGAAGCTTTACCGAAGTAGCTTGCGGCAACAACACTTCAGTGACACCAGCACTTACCAGCCCATTAACTCCTGGAACTACCTATCATATAAGAGTATATAAGAACACTACGGCTCTTCCTACCGGTGCAACCTGGGGCTTCACTATTTGTGTAACTGATCCTTTACTCACAGCTAGTAGATTAAACGAGGTTTTTTCAAGAACAATTCTTTCAGCACCCACTGTACTTAGTTTCCCTTGGGAAGTGACTTATGGCCCCGACAATAATCTCTGGGTTACAGAATCTAGAGGATATAGAGTAAAAAGGATAGACCCCAATACTGGCGCTAGTATTACCGTTTTGGATTTAAATTCTGGTAGTATATGGTTGCCCTCACCTTCGGATTCTCTCAATGCTGTAAATAATACTGTAGCTCCTTGGAGTACTGGACCACCGCAGGGCGGATTTGCTGGCTTTGCGCTACATCCTAATTTTCTCGACATTGCAGGTGGTAACGATTATGCCTATGTGGGATACGTGCATAGACGTGTAGGAGGAGCATCGCCAAACGGAGTTATCTATAGGAATAAATTAGTTCGTTTTACTTATGACCGAGGTACTAATCGCTTCGGGTCACCTGTGGTACTTTGCGATACTCTACCAGGTAGTAATGACCACAACTCTCAAAGAATTATTATTGCACCTGTTGTAAAAAACGGTCCACAGTTTCTTTTTTATGCAAGTGGCGATATGGGGGCTGGGCAGTTTGGTAACAGAGATAGACCCAATAAAGCTCAAAATAAAGATTCCTACGAAGGTAAAATCTTAAGATTCAATCTAGTATCAGACGGTGATGCTGGCGGCAATGCTTGGATTCCTAACAGTAACCCTTTTGGAGCAAACAGTGCTGTATATAATATAGGTATGAGGAACAATCAAGGATTTGCTTATGATACTTTAACCAATAAATTATACGGTTCTTCTCATGGTCCTTACAGTGACGATGAAATAAATGAAATCGAAGGCTTTAAAAACTATGGTCATCCGCTAGTTGTAGGATTTGTAGATGGAAATTATAACGGTAATAATGCAAATGCTAATACCAGAATTTCTGCTGGTGCTGCTTTTAATGACAATGGTGGTGTTTCTTCTTGCCCTCCAATTCTTAATGAGGCTACACAGGTTACGAATATTAATGCCACAGCAACTACAAAGGGTGCTTATAAAAGTCCGCTGTTCACAGCTTATCCGTCTTCTAACACATTAATTACAAGTACTTGGCAAAGTCCAGGTGGCAATGCTAATTGGCTATCGGAAGGATGGTCTGGTATGGATATTTACGCAGATAACTTTATACCTACCTGGAAACGTTCTTTGGTAAATGCTGGACTTAAATGGGGACGACTAGTAAGGATTCAATTAGATGCCACAGGTACAAAAACCCTACCTAGTGGTCTTGATACCTTGAATACCGCAGACACAGTTACCTACTTTCAAAGTACTAACCGCTATAGAGATTTAGCATTTGGCCCCAATGGAAAAGATGTTTTTCTAGTAATGGATAACAACTCTGCAACTTCTGGACCGGGTGTCGGTAATCCTACCACGCCTGCATGTGCGGGTTGTTTGATAAAATATTCATTTTTAGGGTATGGAGATCAAGGCGGCTTTAGTAGAATTTCTAAAACCATTCCAGTTTCTGTAGGGACTAACAATACTTGTAACACAGCTACAACAATAACGATTGATGGAAGCAATAATTTCCTTTGGGTACCTATTACTGGCCCTGATGGAAGCATTGTAGCAGAAATAAATGCTATGGGGCAAAATCTTGGTGTAGTAAATACTTCTTTCTATCAAAAATCTGGAGCATTAAGAACAGCTGGCGGCATGACTTATTTGAATAGAAATATCACCATCACTCCTACAGTTACTACATTTGCTACGCCAGTAAAAATTAGACTATATGATACTAAAGCAGAGGTAGATGCACTCCTTGCTTCTGGTGCAAGTGGTACTGGAGGTGATATTAATCAAATTAATATTCTGAAAAACCAAGATGTATGTAGATCAACAATGGGTTCTACTACTACCGTATTTGTTCCTACAAATACTAATTTGGCTGATAAACAGCACGGTGCTAATGGGTATGTATTTCAAACGTCTATCCCTTCATTCTCTAGCTTCTATTTGGGTAATAATAGTGTAGTACTTCCTGTAGATCAACTATTATTTACTGGTTCGCTTAATGGTAACACTAATGTAGCATTAAATTGGACGACAGAGAATGAAGTAAATACTTCCTACTTTAACCTAGAAAGAAGCATCGACGGTACTTTCTTTGACGCTATTAAAAAAGTAGATGCAGCAGGAAATACTTCCAACCAGCAGAGATATGGTTACAATGATTTTGAAATTTTAAGCCTTGCACCAGCAGCAGCTTACTACAGATTAAAAGTAGTAGATATTGATGGCAGGTTCAAATATTCAAACGTTGTAAAGATTACATTGCCATCTAAGTTTGGCAGCATCACAGTATATCCTAACCCAGTACAAAATGATCTTAAAGCGACAGTGTTTGCAACGGTACAATCAAATGGTAACTGGAGAGTAATAGATAACGCTGGCAGAACAATGCTATTTGGTAGTACTTTGTTGAAGAAAGGCAACAATCAGCTTACTATTCCTATTAGGCAACTAGCCACAGGAACCTACTACATAAAAATAATAGCAAGTAATGTAGATTTAACTTCAAAATTTGTTGTAGCCGGACAGTAGTTCTTATTGATACAGCACTCTGAATATCAATGACTAAACTATAGAAGTAGGAATTCTACTACAAGGAATATGTTAAAAAAGAACCAATCGCTAAGATTGGTTCTTTTCGTATATACAATAATCTAATATATATCCTCGTTATTAAGGTTAGAATATTTCCCCAGATTCTAACTATTTGCGAAAAAATATCCTAAAACCGTCGACTATTTTTAATTAACTAGTTGATAAACAATTACAAAATGAAAAAATTTTTACTTAAACCTACACGGTTTTACCTTTCAAAATTATTGGTGCTATTTTTTATTTTGAGTTCCACCCTTTGTGTGGCGCAAGCGCCAGCAAATAATGACTGTGTTAATGCTCAAGTTATCAATAGTACAAAGAACGGTTGTACCAACACTGCCGGTACTTTGCGAAGAGCTACAGCCTCACTCGCCACAGGTTGCGGAAATGTAAACTCCCCAGATGTATATTATAGTTTTGTAGCTCAATATAACGAACCGCTAATTACACTAAGTAGTATAGGTGCTACGCTGCAAACCCGCAATCCAAGAATACAGTTGTTGGATGGTTGTAGCGGGACTTCGCTTTTTTGCGGATCATGGGTGAGTGGGGCAACTATGTCATTACAAACTTCAGGTTTAACCATAGGCAAGACTTACCTCATCCGTATTACAACCAATACTAATTTCGCATCACCGACATCGGGAACATATGGTTTTAATATTTGCATCAATGACCGTATTCAAATTGATTATTCCAAATCTTACGTAAATATTACAGATGGCACTGTCGGTGGCACGATCAATCCCGGCGATGTTTTGGAGATTAGGGGTACTTTTGTGGTTACAGGTAACAGCGGTCAGCAAGTTTCCCGAGTGAGCTTCTACGATACTTTAAAATTTAACAACGGTTTGAATTTCAAAGATTCTTTAGCCTCAAGAACAAATGAGGGCAAACTTTTCCAATTTTTTACAAACAATTCAGACGCAGATGCGGGTACAATTGCCACACTTGCTGGATCGGATACATCAATTAGGATAAATCTTGGCGCCTCTGCTGACGCTAGTAATGGCGGTAATCTATTTTCAAATTCACTACCATCATTTTATGGAGGAACCTGTATAATTGTGGCAACTTATAGAGTCAAAATAAATGCGGCATATGGTACCAAAATTAATATTGGTGGTGGTGCCTTTAGATATAGAATAGGTCCCAATGATTATATCATTAATTTTCCTCAGGACGAAATAATCGTATACGAAACACTTACTGCATGCTCTGATGCAATCTCGCCGGGGAATTTAATAGGAACAGCTAATAATGGAACATTCGGCACTCCTACGATACTTAATCCTGCAGGTCCGCAAAATGCTGGACCCGCTACTGATATAAATACCTCTTATGGTTACCAACCATTTGGCGGTGGCACAGGGCCACAGGATTATTTTTATGCTAGAGCTAATAACACTAGCACTAATAATACTATCAATTACGCTGTGAAGCCAAGTGCAGCTAGACTATTTAATATTTGGGACATAACTGGTGATCATACTGGAGCTGCAGACCCTCAAAGAGGAAACAATCCCTGTGACCCTACTATGGCTGTAAGTGCTACTAACCCTTGCGGTTATCTACTAGCGGTAAATGCTGCTTATAGATCTGATGTAGTGTTCGAGTATAGTGTAAGCGGAGCTTGTTCGGAAACCTACTACGAAGTATCTGCTTGGTTTAAGAATCTTTGTTATAAATGTGGTTGCGATGTAAATGGCAATGGAGCAAATTATAATCCTCCACCACTTGTTTTTCCCAAGTATATTCCTACTGCACCAGGAGACTCTTCTGGTGTGCGGCCCAACATTGCAATGAAGATAGATGGCGTTCATTACTATACGACTGGAGATTTAGTGTATCAAGGTTTGGGAATGATTCGTACTGCTCCAGATTCTACCAATAATTGGGTTCGTCGTTCATTTGTTTTCAGAACCTTGCCAGGCCAAAGCAATTTCAAAATAACCTTTGCTAATAACGCACCTGGTGGTGGTGGTAATGACTGGGCTATTGATGATATTGAGCTGAGAACTTGCTATCCTACAATGATCTACGCTCCGCCTAATCCTATTGCATTTGTAGGAAGTCCACTTACATTAAGTGATACCATAAGATCATACTTTGATAGTTACCGTAATTACAAGTGGCAGAGGAGACCAGTAGCCACTGGTATATGGACTGATATACCAGGTGAAACTGGTGAAGGAACTCCTGTATTTGTAGGAAGTACTTATGATTATGTAGTAACTTATACTATTCCGGGTTCTGCAACACAGGCCGCAAATAGTGGTGACCTTTATAGAGTAGTTGTTGCTAGTAATCTTGCAAATTTGATAGGAGGCTGTAATTACAGCCCAGATGTATCTTTTTCACTTTTCCCCGTAGATGCTCCTTGCGCATTTAGTGCTACAAACAGCGCAGTTGTGCCAGAAAACGTAACGATAGATTGGAACAAATTAAACTGGAGTCTTGGTCATATACCTACTTGTTGTGAGAGTGCTTTGATTACTTACGCATCTACAAAATCAGGTGGTAATCCAGGTTATGTTACTATTACTAATGATATTTGTATCATTAATCTCACATTGGTAAATAGTTCTGTAGGAAATCTCCAAAGATTTAAAACAGTCTTAGAACCTACATTTAATATGTATATGAGGGGTAATGTGCGAATGCAAGCCTCTAGTGCCTTTGGCGCTGATACTTGTATTTTTACAGCGAAGGGAAATAACACCATTAATATAGACGGGAATACAGAAATTGGAAAACCGGGCGATGCAGCAGCCTTTAGTAAGATAGGTTCGGAACCTGGTGCTATAGGATATATAAATTATATTCTTAGAGGAGATAGTTTAACTATAAATAACAGAGGTTTTATCAACAATAGATTTGCATCCTTTCAATTAAATCCAAGATCTAACTCTGGAAGATTAATAAACAATACAGGAACTGCACTCTCCCCAACGCCAGTGACTTTTGACCGATTAATCATTGGTAAAGATTCTGCAAAAACCGTGACTCTTGGAGGAACAAGGTCAACTTCCTTCCTTAATAACAACGGTGGATATTTGGAAGTTAGCAAGTATGCTACCCTAGTAATGCCAGCTAACTATTCTTTGAATGCTAGCGGCGTGTTTAACAGTCAAGTCTTCTTAAGAGATTCTTCCAACCTAAATCTAGGAGGCTCTTCTGGAGGAATTACTGGAAGTAATTTCCCTTTAAACTTTAATACTTATACTTTAAATAGAACGAGTACTGTTCTTTTTAACGGACTTGATAAACAATCAATCCCTGGCGTCTCAAATGGTATCAATCTTTATGGAAATCTGCTAGTGGGTGGTGATAGTACTAAAACCGCAAGTTCTGGAAATACCATCTTGGCGGGAAACTTTGGAAGGTTGATTGGTGCTAATAAATTCAATGCGAATAAAGGTAGATTTATATTTACGAACAGTACATTTGGTCAAAGATATTTTGCTCAAGTAGGTTCTACTACCACTAACTTTTATGACCTTACTAATAATAATACATTCACGTCAGGGTTAAGTATTGACTCTACCCTAGGCGTTATCAATGAACTGGAACTAAACCCAAGTTCTAGAATCACGCTGAATACAGGAGATATTATAATGAGATCGGCAGATAGTCTTACATCTCACATTAAAAATTTAGGTGCTACCATTCCTAGTATCACTTATAATACTACCTATCGCTTTCAAATAGAGCGCTATTTGTTTGGTAAAAAGGCTTGGCGCTTTTTAGCTACTCCTGTATTAGATTCTATCGCAGATGTTACTTCGCCTACCACGGGTGCATCATGGAGAGAAAACTATGCTCCACTTACCTCCAATGGGTATGGTACGGCCATCACTGGACTCAATTCATCTCCAAGTTTCGGTGCTGCACAACCTCTAGATCATCAGACCTTCTTCCCAAATATGAAATACTATAATGTAGCGACCAATAACTTTATAGGCATTAACGATGCTAGAAACTATAAACTTGCAAACGCTTTTGGCTATATGCTTTTCGTAAGAGGAGA
>JBBRHK010000038.1:0-12714 GCA_038222815.1 Chitinophagales bacterium | reverse complement strand
AAATGCTTTTGGATCATCATTTTCAATTGCCTTTTTACTAGAGCACCCATAGTATTGCATTTACTAAAATAGCTATTCCCGAAATGGAGATTGAGTTCATCCCTAAGTTGCTTTACTTTATAGTTTTCTGAAAGCTCTTCTTTGGCCATCGTATCTAGTAAATCCATCAGCTGCTCACTGTTACCTATGGCTCTGTAAGCCATACTTGTACGCTCTTCCGTTTGGTATTGCTCTATTACATCTGGACTTAATTCTTCCATTACCATTTTTACAAAGTCATAATTCTCTTTGTAAAACTGGGGTAGATAAAGTTTTTTATTCCCTTCATAACATTGCTGGTCAAAATCAATAGCTCTAAATCTGTATTGATAATCTTCAATATCTGGCGTAATATCTAACACAAAATTGTAGCTGCGCATATCGCCAAGCAGCCTTGCAAAGCAGCGCTCATTAAATTTTACAAATTCTTTTGCCAGCCGGATTTTACTATGCGTTGCATCATTCAAATGTTTCTCTAAGAAAATATCGCCGGGTATGCCGGGTATATGTTCCTCTACCAAAGTATTATTATGATGTAGGTAAAGAATGTAGTTGGGAGATAATAAATGCTCTAATTCTAGTCCATATATTCTAGACGCATCAGCCGCTTTGATATAAAAGTGATCAGTGTTTCCATTCACTTTGTTTTTTATTCTTATTCTAAACGGAACACTGTTGCCAAATTCACAAAAGTCTATTCGCTCTACTTCAAGATGATTGATGTAACGCATATTCCCTTCCGTCTTCAGCACTGCATAAGTTTCTATAATACTTTCTTTTAGCTGCTCCATTTCTCTAAGATCATAAACTGCAGTTTCCCAATGGGTAAGTTTTCCATCGGCTCCTCGTATAGCATCGGAATATCTATAATCTAAAAGTTGAGCATAGTTTATGGGTAAAGGCACATCTCTCCCTGTTCTTTGCAAATATTTTTTTAACCTTTCTGAAGGTGGATACAATTCTTTTTTCATCATTGGCCTGTCCGCTTCCTTGCTAATGCCTGCATTGATGATGTCAGAAAATTTCATTGGTATCTATTGTTAGTGTATAAAGATAATTGTATTGGAGGCATAAAAAAAGCTACTCTTCGTCTTCGTGAAAAATTGCAATCGCTATCAAAAGTACAGACAGGTCGTATTCTAAAAGTCTGTAGTCATAAACTAAGCCTTAAACCCTAAACATCCTAAACCATCTAAACCCTCTAACCCTCTAAATTCCCCTACCTTCGTTACTCCTCAATGAAATTTGATTATTCTAAAAAAATAGCGGCTTTAAAACGCTTATGGATTGTTAGACTTGCTGCCGTTTATTTAAAAAAAACGTACGATAAAACTAGTGCTACTAATTCATTGATTAAGCAACAGTTTCTTCAGTTTCTTCCGTTCCTTGCAGCATCTGCCATTACAGGATTTATAGCATTTTGCTACAGCAGATTATTTTCCTACGCAGAAAAATTATCTTTCTACATTTATGATTGGCACCACTGGCTAGTTTTTATAAGTACGCCTATTTGTTTTTTACTATCCTGGTGGCTAGTACAAAGATTTGCTCCTTATGCAAAGGGGAGCGGTATTCCTCAGGTAATGGCAGCGGTAGAATTGGCGGAGCCAAAGTCGAAGCACCTAATAGCAAAATTTTTAAGCCTGAAGATTATTGTTGTCAAAATACTTTCTAGTAGTGTAAAAGTGATAGGAGGCGGTGTTCTTGGAAGAGAAGGTCCCACGATCCAAATCTCAAGTGCGATATTCAATTTTATTTATAAAAAATTACCTGGTTGGTGGTCCAATATTTCGCAGGCCAATGTAATCATAGCGGGAGCCGCATCTGGACTAGCGGCGGCTTTCAATACACCCCTTGGAGGAATTATTTTCGCAATAGAAGAATTATCTAAGTTTCATATACGACACTACAAATCGCCACTATTCTTAGCAGTAATTATTGCGGGTCTTACAGCGCAAGGCTTTGGTGGTTCTTATTTATATCTTGGTTATCCTAAAACAGATTATGAAGGTGGGCTTTTTATTGTAGGCATTGCGCTAGTATGTATTGTGTGCGGTTACTTTGGTAGTAAAATGTGTGTGTACCTTTTTAGATTTATGAGATGGATAGCTCGGTTTGAAGAAAAGTGGAAACAGGTTGCAATAGTGTTGGGCTGTTCTTTTTTTGTAGCAGGAAGTATTTATATTTTTGGAACAGATGCTATGGGATCTGGTAAGGAAATAATGGAGCGTACTTTATTTACAGATGATAAAACAGTAGCTTGGTATTTACCTTTTGTAAGAATGAATGGACTCATTGCCTCTTTTGGAATGGGCGGTGCTGGTGGTGTATTTGCACCTTCACTGAGTGCTGGCGCAGGTTTTGGTGCTTGCATAGCAGATTTATTGAACCTTGGCGGCGGCAATGCAGACTTACTTATTTTAATAGGGATGACAGCATTCTTAACTGCGGTTACAAGAGCGCCATTTACATCTGCTATTATTATTTTTGAAATGACGGATCGTCATAGTATTATTTTCTTCCTGTTGATTGGGGCTATCATTGCTAATGTGGTGGCAAGTTATGTAAGTAAGCATTCGTTCTATGACTTGCTTAAAGATAATTATGTAAAGGATGTTTTAGAGGCAGATAAAAAGGAAAAAGACTTTACTATTAAATTAGATTAACATTTAAACTGTCTGTATAAATACAAAAATATCGCAGTTATTATTTGACACGTACATATTTTGAAATACACGGTTCAATACAAGGGTAAGATATTAATAATGTATTACCATCTAATGTATATATCAAATTGACATTACTACAATTCTCGGGAATGACTTTTTTATCTAATTGTCTAAAAACCCCACGAGAACTAACATTTGCCTCAATAGACATATCGCAAATATTACCAGTGCAAGTAAAAGAACTATCTGAAGTAAAAATAATTTTCTTATTGCTTTGCACTTTCATAAATTTCCCACTTAAGTCTCCTGGGTCAGCTAATACTTCTATAAGCTTCCAATTACCCAATATTCCACTTCCATTTATTGTGTCTGTTTTCTTACAAGAAGCAAATAATAAAATAGCTAAAAGAGTTGAGAAATATTTTGGCATATTGATGAATTTCTAAAAAGACAATACATTTTTTAATAATGCTGCGTTTAAAAATTCATTAACTCGTCAGAATCTATCCAAGTTGTTTGCCAAATCAAACTTTCATCACCCTATTTTTCTCCAAAGTTCTATAAGCAATAAACACACTCGCAAGCATCAATACAGCTCCAAGGATAAATGGCATACCAGGAAAATATATCGTAGTATCTTTTCTTGTAAAGTGAGAGAATAATCCTGTCATGACCATTGGGCCTATTATAGTGGTTACACTTATCAGACTTGTAAGCGCTCCTTGCAACTCACCTTGCTCATTGGGCGCTACATTTTTAGTAATGATACTTTGCAGCGCTGGCCCACAAATACCCCCAAGGCAGTAAGGAATAAGTATAGCAAATACCATCCAAGTTTCTGATGCAAACGCAAGTCCGAGCATTCCTAGTGCATACAGTGTGAGGCCATAGTACACGCTTTTCTCATCGCCTATCTTGGGATTAATGTATCTAATAAGTCCACCTTGTACTATGCCTATGAGCAAGCCTACAAAGCCAAGAGAAAGACCTATCATTTTTTCGCTCCAGCCAAATTTTTCTATTCCATAAAATCCCCAGTTGCTTTGTATGGCATGAGAGGCTATGTAAATGAAAAAAAATGCAATGATGAGTCCACCGAGGCTTGGATGTTTTTTTAGTTGTAACAGTGAGCCCAAAGGGTTAGCTCTTTTTATATCAAATGGTCTTCTGTTTTCCAGGGGTAAAGATTCTGGCAAAACGAAATAACCATAAAGCCAATTGAGTAAGGTAAGTCCCGCTGCTACTAAGAAAGGGATTCTAGTTCCAAATGAGCCAAGCAAACCACCTATGGCTGGTCCTATAATAAATCCAATACCAAATGCAGCGCCTATCATTCCAAAGTTCTTAGCTCTATTTTCATTGGTACTTATATCAGCAATATACGCAGACGCAGTTGTGATACTTGCGCCAGTGATGCCAGCGATGGCTCTACCTACAAATAGCCAACCAATGGTAGGCGCAAAGAATAAAAATAAATAGTCAAGCCCGAATCCGAATAAGCTGAATAATAGAACAGGTCGCCTACCGTACATATCGCTAAGCCCGCCAAGTACAGGGGCAAATACAAATTGCATGACCGCATAGGTAGCTGTGAGGTAGCCGCCGTAAATAGCCGCTTGGCTTAAACTCCCATCAATGAGTTCTTTTATTAAGTCTGGCAATACAGGTATGATAAGTCCTAGCCCAGTAATATCGAGAATAAGTGTAAGGAAAATGAAGCCTATGGCTTTGTTGTTTTTTTGCATTGATAGAAGATAGCGGCTGCAAAAGTGAGACTTATTTTTCGGAGTAGAGAAAGTTTCTAGAGGTTAATTACAGAAAGTTCTTGAATTTGAAAGTCTAGCAATTAGTATCCTCACTGCTTGGATCAAACGGCTTGATTTAATTATAGGAGTCCTAGTAGTAGGATGCAGTGAATTTTTGTTCTCAGTGTTTAAAATAAATTATGAGTGTTTAAAGTCCTAACCTCTATTCATCCTGGCTTCTTCTTCTTCAAAAGCTGGCAATCTTTTTTCTATTTCTGCATCTAGCTTAGCAAAAATATCTTCTACAGAGCCCTCGCCTGCAATCATTACCACTTTATTAAATTGTCTGTAATAATCTGCTACGGCTTCAGTTTTATCTTTATATTCTTGTATTCTTGCTCTAATGATGCTTTCGTTATTGTCATCTGATCGCCCACTTGTTTTTCCTCTTAGTAAAATACGTTGTACTATTTCTTCTTCTCCTACTTCTAGCGCTAGCATTATATTGATGCTGCATTTTTTAAAATCTAAAAGCTTGTCGAGCGCTTCTGCCTGCGTAGACGTACGAGGAAAGCCATCAAATAAAAATCCTTTGCACGCCGGATTTGAATCTAACACAGTGCTTATCATACCTATCACAACCTCATCTGGAACAAGCTCGCCTTTATCCATAAATTTCTTGGCTTCTATACCAAGTGCGGTCTGCCGAGAAATTTCTGAGCGTAGCAAATCACCAGTACTTAAATGTTTAAGGCTATACTTGCTTATAATTTTTGCACTCTGCGTACCCTTTCCACTACCTGGAGGACCAAAAAGTATTAAATTAAACATATTTAAAAATAAAATCTCACTACTTTGATTTACTAATTTGGTTAATGCCAACTTTAATAACACCCTCTGTAAGGTTTATTAAAAACTTTTGGCGAAGGGTAAATATAATATATACAACCTATTCCATCAAATTTTAAACTTTATAATGCTATTATTGTTCAAACTAATTCACCTTAATTTGCATCAAAAGGCAGATTTAAGTATCTTCCTAGTTGCCATATTTTTAATTCCTAACCCCTAGAAATAATATAAAAATGAGTAATATAAAATTAAGCCAGCTATCAGAAACACTAATAGCATCTGAAATTGTAAGGCTTGGAGCTGTCATTAAGGAAAAAATACAAAGTGGGGAGCAGATTTATAATTTTACAGTTGGTGATTTTGACCCCATTATCTTTCCTATACCTACTGTTTTAAGGGATAACATTAATGAAGCATACCAGGCTGGATATACTAATTATCCATCTGCCGAAGGCGAATTGGATCTAAGAGAGGCAGTATCATCATTTATAGAGAAGAACGAGGGAATTAGCTATTCTCCATCTGAGATATTGATCTCTGCAGGCGGCAGACCATTGATTTATGCCATTTATCGCAGTATTGTAGATAAAGGGGATAAGGTAATCTATCCAATTCCTAGCTGGAATAACAACCACTATGTACACTTCACAGAGGGTGAGCATGTCATGGTAGAAGCATTAGAGGGAAATAAATTTATGCCTACTGCTGCTCAGTTAGCACCACTTTTGCCTGGAGCTACCTTACTGGCCCTTTGCTCTCCATTGAATCCTACAGGTACTACCTTCTCAAAAGAGGAGCTAGAAAAAATATGTGATTTAGTATTAGCAGAGAATGCCAGCAGAGCAGATGGAGAAAAGAAGCTTTACCTAATGTACGATCAGATCTATTGGACGCTTACTCACGGAGATACGCAGCACTACAATCCTGTAGCTTTACGTCCTGCGATGAAAGCTTTTACAATTTTTGTAGATGGTATTAGTAAAGCCTTTGCAGCTACAGGTGTGCGAGTGGGATGGGCGCTTGGTCCAAAAGAAGTAATAGTGAAGATGAGAGGTATAAATAGTCACGTAGGAAGTTGGGCCCCTATGGCAGAACAAAAGGCAACGGCTAAGTTTCTGAATGACGATGCTGCAGTTGCAGAATATCTGAAGAGCTTTAAAGGGCAATTATCTGATATTTTATCTGGAATCTATGAAGGCTTTAAGAAGTTAAAGTCAGAAGGATTTAAGGTGGATGCGATTGCACCACAGGCAGCTATTTATCTTACGGTACAGATTGATTTAGTAGGTAAGACTACCAATGCTGGAGTGTTACTAGAAAATCAGCAAGCGGTTACCTCTTACATATTAGACGAAGCAAAGCTTGCATTAGTTCCTTTTAGCTCATTTGGGGCATCAAAAGACTCTACTTGGTACAGGTTGAGTGTGGGTAGATGTAATAAAGAAGAAATACCAGAAATGCTGGGCAAGTTAAAAGCTGCGTTAGAAAAACTAAGCTAGTATTAATTAAGATTATTTAGAAAAATAAAAGGCTTTAAGGTTGGCTCCTTTAAAGCTTTTTTTACGACTGTACTTTTATTAGAAATCTTACTTTTATTGATATTGATAAGTTCGTGTGCAGCAGCCACCCAATTAGACTTCTCTACCATAAAAAGTAAATCGTGCAGGAACAGAACTTGTTGTTCCATTGCCTTTTCGGTCATTACTTCTTGCTTTAAGAGTACCAATAAATCTCTATTTGTACGAGGCATCACTGTTCACTTTTTTTAGTAACCTACCATTCCCTTTTTACTTTCGCAACCACAACCCTTCTTCGAGTATCCTTTAGAAGAGGAACAACTGCTAAATAAAATTGTAGCCGATAATAATAATAAACCAATATATAATGTAAAACGTTTCATAGTCGATTGAGTTCACAAAATAAAGTATTTTCACAAAAAAAAATGGAAAACTTTCGTGAGCGATAAAAAGATTAACAATACCGACCTATCTAAGCGAATATTAATAGCTCCACTCGATTGGGGTCTTGGCCATACTACACGCCTCATACCTATTATACGCTTTTTGAACTCAATTGGTTGTACGACTATCATTGCTTGTGATGAAACTGCTAAAAGTCTTCTCGGAAAGGAATTTCCAAGCCTTACCTATATTCCACTCCAAGGTTATAATATACAATATAGTAAAAATGGAACTTGGTTGATATTGAAGCTGCTTGCTCAACTACCAAGGGTACTGAAGCAAATTTTTATGGAAAATGAATGGGTAAAAAAGGCTGTGATTGAGTATAAGATAGATGCTATAATCTCTGACAATAGGCCGTCATTTTTTCACAAAGACACCCCATCTGTTTATATTACCCATCAAGTTCAAATATTTTCTAAGATTGCTTTAATAAGAAACTATGTCAATCATTCACATGTAAAGTTTATCGATAAGTACCGAGAATGCTGGGTGCCAGATTTTGAGGGAATAAATTCCCTTGCTGGTTATCTATCTCATCCCAAGCCTCTGCCAAAAACACCCTTGAAATATATTGGTCCCTTATCTAGATTTTCGCCTTCGGTAAATGGGCATGGAGAAAAAATTGTGGCATTAATTTCTGGTCCAGAGCCGCAGCGAAGTATATTGGAAGTTCTACTTACGACGTTGTTAAGAAAGCTAGATAAACCTGCAGTACTCATAGTGGGGAAGCCAAAAGAAACCCAAATAAAAAGTATAGACGGTAATCTTACCGTTTTTAATCACTTAGAGACAAAAGAGCTGGAGCGGCAGCTACAAGATGCTAAGCTTATTATTGCCAGAGCTGGTTATAGCACAATAATGGATTTGCTCTACTTGCAAAAGAATGCTATTTTAATTCCTACACCAGGACAGTCTGAGCAAGAATATCTGGCAGAGTATATTGGCAATGAGGGCAATTTTATTTTTGTAGATCAAAATGAGCAGGAAATAAATAAAGCCATTTTGAGTATGGAGGAAAAAATATTTAAGCCTAAAGAAGTGGTCATAGCATCTTTTCAAAATACGGTGGAAGCATTTGTGAATTCTTTATAATTCAAAAATTTCTGCAACAGCGTCTTTGCCATTGCTGCCTATCAATGTATTCTTGTTCAAAATATAATTTGCTCGCTTGTTGCTAGAGTTAGCAATAGCTTTTACTATATCGCTATAACTTGTAACACTACTGCTATAGATTAATACATCTGTGTCCTGAAGGATTTCGGCCCCCACTTTTGCGAAAATAATTTTCTTAGCAAACCTCTCTTTTTTATTCCACGATTCTAGAGCTACTCTCTCCTGCTCTGTACAGTAGGCCATAGCAGATGAATATGGAAGCGTATTGGAGTTGCTCTTTTTACCAGATATTAATTTACTCTTCAATATCTGCAATACATATACTGCGTTAATAAAAAAACATTTTATAGCAGCTAAAAATTTGTTGTTATACTTTTTGATGAAAAGTTTCATCGCCCCGAAAAACCCCTTGTAATAAGCTAGGTTTTTTACCCTACTACTTTCTCCTTTATAATGCAAAATTTTTACATCCCCTAAATACCAATTTTTATAACCTAGTTTCTCTATCGACATACTTAAATCTACATCCTCTGCATACATAAAATATCTAGAATCAAAACCGCCAACTTCCCTCGCTATTGCTGCATTCACCATCATAAATGCGCCACTAAGAATAGGGAGGCTGTGGCGTAGATTGCTTTGCAGATCGCCAGCGTGGTAGGCATTGAAAAAACTGGATTTATTGAATAATTTAGATAGTCTAGAAAAATAGAAGAGAGAAGATAATACAGTTGGGATATTTCGTTTACTTTCTGGTAAATAATTTCCTGCTCCATCTATCATTTGTACACCCACTGCACCACATAAAGTAGTACTGCCAATATGCAAAAGGCTTTGGTGTAAACTTACCACAGTAATAATTGTATCAGGATTGAGAAATAAAATATAATCCCCCTCGGCTATTGACAGTCCAAGATTGTTTGCTTTTGCAAATCCCAGATTTTCTTTGTTCCAAATGAAAGTTATTTTATTTTTTTCGCTTGAAAAATAATCAGCCGTATCATCCTGGCTGTTGTTATCTACAACAATTATTTCATACTGCAAATTTTTACCAGCCTGCTCAATAGAGGTTATGCACTGCGCCAGTAGAGCCCGAACGTTGTAACTCACTATAATAATGGATAGTTGCACTAAGTCAAATTAGATTTTTACAAAAAAAAGCTATTTAGAGTAAAGTATTATTTAAAATAATTATAGTTACTACACTATGCACGAATCGCTTCTGAACTGAATATTGTAAAAGATTTTTTAGAACGCCTAAAGAAATTTTTAACTTTTTTTTCTGTATTAAAGAAAAAAGTTATACTTTAGATTTCTGCCAGCCCCCAAGCTTGTAAAAAAAGTTCTGGAGAGATGTAAAATCTCGCCCCTTTTGAAGTCTTCGGTGAGATTGTGATGATAAGAGTTTACTCTTCCCCCAAAGAGTAATCACACAACGAGAGTTTTTAAATTAAAATTGATGAGTTAATAGCCAGTCATAATCTTTATAGAATATTATTCTTATCGATTTGCTGAAATATTGATCTGCAATAATATGCAGCTATTGATTTGTCATTATTAAGGAAGGCGTTAATAAATAACTACATAATCACTAAAACTATTCACAATGAGAAGAATTATTACTCTACTCTTCGCCACATGTTTAATTTCCAACTTAGCTTTTGCACAAGACAACAAAGCAGCCAATAGATTACTGGCTATGCAGCTGGTAGAAAAGAATAAAGTTGCTATTGGCATCGATAATTTGGAGAGCAAAAATCTGTTGATTTCTGACAGCTATCTGGATGAATCATCAGGAATCAGATATGTGTATTTACAACAACAGTTTAAAGATATACCGGTATATCTGCAACTAATAACATTAAGTTTTAAGAATGGTAAGCTACTTTCGAAATTTGGAAAGCTCAATCCAAGTATGGAGAAACTAGTAAATACTAACTCCTATTCACCGAGTGTGTCAGCTATTGAGGCTATCAATCTTGCAGTAAGAGATAGAGGCCTTAGTCTGTTGCAAACGGTGACTGTGAAGAGCACAAAAGATAACGGTCGCAGTGTGGAGTTCTCAAAAAACGTACTAAGCGATGAGCCAATGACTGCGTCGCTGGTTTGGGTGCCTATTGAGGAGACAATTAATAAGGAAGTTGTTCAAACTCAAATGAAGCTTGCCTGGCAGGTTTATTTTGTACCTAAGGTGAGTTCAGATTATTGGTCAATAAATGTAGACGCTAACGACGGCAAAATATTAGCAGTAGATAATTATACAGATTACGATCAATGGGGGCATAAGTCGCCAGTGAGTTTGCCGTTATTTGCTACTTTAGGATCGGGCAAGGCCGAACCTTCGTTGATGTTTATGGATAAAATACAATTTGAAGAAAATACATCCAAAAATAGAATAAGTCCGAGTATTGTGAATAGTGCTACCTACAGAGTAGTACCTTTTCCTGCAGAAAGTCCATGGGCACCAGGAGGTTCTTTTGCAAATAGAACAGATCCATGGCTTGCCGCGCCAGGAAATGCTACTTCACTTAAATGGCATACAGGATTAGCAGGGGCAGACTTTAACTACACAAGGGGCAATAATGTGTGGGCTTATGAAGATAGAACGGCACCCACTAATACCGGAACCGTAGCCAAATCAGCAACGTCTACTACCTCACCAGATCCATTAACTTTTGTATTTGTAAATGATACCACTGTAGATCCAACACAACGGACTCCAATTCCTAATCAGCAGTTCAATACCACTAACCTTTTTTATTGGAATAATATCATTCACGATGTGATGTATCAATACGGCTTTAACGAAGCTTCAGGTAATTTTCAAGACGATAATCAGGGAAGAGGAGGTACGGGCAATGACCATGTAAACGCAGAAGCCCAAGATGCATCTGGAACTAATAATGCAAACTTTAGCACACCGGCGGATGGTGGTAGTGGAAGAATGCAAATGTTTTTATGGAACATAAATGGTTCTGTGCCCAACAAAGATGGTGATGTTGATAATAGTATTGTAGTCCATGAATTTGGTCATGGTATAAGCAATCGCCTCACTGGCGGGCCAAGCAATTCTGGCTGTTTAGGAAATGCAGAACATATGGGTGAAGGTTGGAGTGATTACTACGCACTAATGTTCACGCAGAATTGGGCTACCTCTACTCTAAGTACTGGCTTCAATACTTCGAGAGGCGTAGGACTTTATGCATTAAATAATGTAAATCTATTTCCAGCAAGTCCTCCAGGTACTGGCATTAGACATTTACCTTACAGCACTAATTTCGCAGTAAATAATCAAGTATATCTTGCCACGCTACCATCGGCTGTACATGATCGTGGAGAAATATGGTGTGCTGCACTTTGGGAAATGACTTGGGAAATTATCAACCAGGTAGGTACAATAGATCCCAATATCTACAATGCAACTGGCACTGGTGGGAATGTAATTGCATTTAAGCTGGTTACAGAAGGTTTGAAACTCCAACAATGCAGCCCTGGATTTATCAGTGGTAGAAATGCCATTATTCAGGCAGATATAAACTTATACGGTGGCGTTCATGTTTGTGCAATTAGAAAAGCTTTTGCAAAAAGAGGAATGGGAACTAACGCTTCTGAGGGTTCTACTGCAAGTGTTACAGATCAAATAGTTGATTTTAGTGATGGTGCTGTGAATTTTAGCTTTACACAAAGCGGAGCAACAGGTGTTCCAGAAGGGCAGAACATTGTATACACACATAATATTGACGTTACTTGTACTGCGATTGCGGGATATACTTTGAGAGATACATTGCCTTTGAATGTGACTTTTGTTTCTGCCACAAATGGTGGTACTTATAATGCAGGTAATAGAATTGTAAGTTGGCCTGTGAGTATCGCAGCTGGCGCATCAGCCACATATTCGCTTACCGTGAATATAAATCTTGGTTCATATTTCGTACCAAATGTTATTTTAGATGAGCCGGTAGCTACAACTGTTATTGGCCCTAACTGGACTCCAGCTTCTACAACTGCCAACGTTTGGATTGCTCATAACACAAGAAGCAATTCAGCCCCTAATTCGTTTTTTAGTATTGATGCTGCTGTAAATTCAGATCAGACAATTGCTACTACCAATAGCTTTGCTCTCGGTGCCACGCCACCAAATTTGAAATTTTGGCATCGGTATGCTACTGAAGCTAATTTTGACGGCTGTGTTGTAGAAATAAGTACAAATGGGGGTGGTGCTTGGGCAGACATTGGAGAGGCTAATATTATACAAAACCCGTACAATAGCACCATCAGCGCTAGCTTTGGCAGTGTGTTAGCAGGAAGAAGAGCCTGGAGCGGAACTATACC
>JBBRHK010000037.1:0-12808 GCA_038222815.1 Chitinophagales bacterium | reverse complement strand
CGCTCCATTGCAAGAGGTAAATACAGATTTAGTACGCTACGCAGCTAACGAATTGAAAGGGCAAATTCCTATCATCGCTAGTGGCGGAATACTTAATAAAAAAGATGCCCTACAAAAACTAGAGGCCGGCGCTACGCTGGTGCAAGTATGGACGGGGTTTATTTATACAGGACCGTGGATTGTGAGGATGATTGTTGAAAATAAATAGTGTTATGCGAAAGAGCTACTTTTTTTTATTGTTCATATTAACGCTTGGCTGCTCCCAATCGTCAAAAATTAATTCAACGCCAACTTTAACTTTCCTCGGCAGCTTCGAAGATGATTATGGCATTGAATATAAAATCACAGCGAAGCAATTTATCCAAGAGCCAAGAATTACTTACAATATAATAGAGTGGAATACTACGGAGCAATATATCATAACACAAAATGCCGCAGATAATCCCTCAGAAGCAAATCTGTTTACAAGAATAGATTATGTAGAGTTAAAAAGTATGCAGCCCTTCACTTGGGGCTTTTGCTACACGACCTACAATGCTGTCTCTGCAAAAATTGCAAGGGCTACCGCAGCTGCAGATAAAAGCAATCCGAAAAAGGGTTGCGGTGGCTATCCTTTTTCTAGAATGAAAAAGATGGATTGATTACTGTTTAGATATTTTGGCTAAAGCCAAAGAGGAATTTTTGTTGCAACTAGTATATTGGTAACGAGTGTAAAATTATTTTTTCGATTTTTTAATTTTGATTCTGTTTCGCTGCTATGACTATTTTGGCTAAAGCCAATACGCAATACTCCTTGTATAGCTGGGCTAAAGCCCAGTCCAATTGATTAGTCAATATTTTATTAGCAATTTATTTTTTACCACAGCAGTTTTTTTTGAGAGAGTCCTTTGAAATAAAAAGGCTGCTCACTTCGAAAAGCTCCAAACTAAACCCTCTAAACTTTCTAAACCCTAAACTTCTAAACCCTAAACTTTCTAAACTCAGCTAAACTCCCCAAACTCATTCCACTCCATCCTCCTCCTTCGCCTTGCTCCCCAATAAATTATCCACCGCCCCTGCCATCATAGGAAATTGCTCTACTACAAAATCTCTAACAGCTTCTAATGCTTGAGTAGCTTGTTCTTTTGTTATACCTGCTTTTTCTTGTATTGATTTTACTAATGCGTCCATATTGTGAAGATATTGTTTTGTAGCCAACCATTATGGGTTAAAAATGGCAATATTTAATGAGAATATAAAAATTCTTAAAAAAACCATCTAAGTGCATAAAACAATATATTTGTTTCCACTTAGAATGTGGAACTCGATTGCTTACTAAAATTATCGACAGCCTCATTCAAATTATATTTTATCACTAACAATCGATTACTATGGATGCTACAATTGCAACTGACCAAAATGATTTTTTTAAAGACAAAGTATTAGGACACCCTGCCGGGCTTTTTGTGCTCTTCTTTACAGAAATGTGGGAGAGGTTTTCTTACTATGGAATGAGGGCTTTGCTCGTATTGTTTCTTATTTCCTCATTAGAGAAAGGAGGATGGGCGTGGCCAGAGGAACATGCATTGGCACTTTATGGAACCTATACTTCATTGGTGTATCTAACTACCATTATGGGAGGGTATCTGGCTGATAGGTTTCTAGGATATCGATGGGCTGTGGTAATAGGTGCTTTCCTTATGACTCTAGGACACGCAAGTATGGCAGTGGAAACTCCTATGTTTTTATATATAGGTATTGGACTTCTTATTTTTGGTAACGGTTTTTTTAAACCAAATATGACATCTATTGTATCTCATATGTACAAAGATCATCCTGAGAAGAAAGATGGTGCATATACTATCTTTTATATGGGAGTAAATGCCGGCGCTTTTCTGGGCATTATGCTTTGTGGATACATAGGAGAGAAGGTAAGCTGGAGTTGGGGTTTCGGACTAGCTGGTATTTTTATGTTCTTCGGTATGCTTCAATTTTATTTTACGCAAAAAATATTTGGAACTATTGGCCTGAAGCCAACCAAAGCAGACAACGAGGCGAAGGATAATCTTGAAGATGGAGACAAACGTGTACCCTTCACTAAATTTGACCTTACATTAATGGTTGCTTCTCTTGCTTTGGGTTTGCTATGGATATTAAATGATCCATATTCAAAAATAAGTGGCAACAATCTTCTTGACTTTACAGTAGGCAGTCTTAGCGGATCTAATTTTACGATTATTTTAGGTGTGGCAATATTCCTAATATTATTAATAGGTAGAATAACCCGCTACTCTAAAGTAACTAGAGATAGACTAATTGCCGTGACCATCTTTGCCTTCTTCACTGTTTTCTTTTGGGCAAGTTTCGAGCAAGCAGGAGGTTCAATGACAATCTTTGCAGAAAAATATACCAACCGTGCTTTTACCGGCGGTGCCGCCACTATGTTTAAAATTGTAAATACCTTGCTTACAATTGTGCCACTCGGTATTATTTCTTATGTATTATTTAAATTATTCCGCCAAACTTTCAAAAGGTTTGCCCTAGGAAATATAATCCTAGGAACAAGTTTTGTAGTAATCTGGGGAGTTGTAATTTGGATGCTTAATAGAGAATTCTCTAATCCAAATACAGAAGTACCTGCATCTTGGTTTGGTATCTTAAACTCTTTCTTTATTATAGCCTTTGCACCATTGGTTTCTCGGATCTGGGAAAGTAAATACAATCCTCCTGCGGCGGTGAAATACGGATTAGGTATGACATTGCTGGGACTAGGATTTGCATCTCTTGCTTATGGTGCGTCTGGTATAGTTTCTGGTGAGGCATCTATAAAAGTGAGTATGATTTGGTTAATCTTTGCCTATCTTTTTCACACATTGGGTGAGCTTTGTTTATCACCAGTAGGACTTTCTTATGTAAGTAAACTAGTACCTGCTCGTATGATCGGAATTATGTTCGGAATTTGGTATCTCGCTATCGCTATTGGTAATAAAACGGCTGGATCTATGGGCGGGATGATCAATGAGATAACTGCGAAATATTCTTTAACTACTTTCTTCCTAATTTTTACATTGATACCAATAGGATTAGGAATACTCGTAATGGTTTTACATCCACTACTCAAGAAATTGATGCATGGTGTAAAATAGATTGATAGCATTTTAATAAGTAAAAGCCCACAATATTTTAGAATGTTGTGGGCTTTTTAAATTTTGGATGAAGACCTTGGGCTCTATTTTATAACTAATTTCTAATAAGTAAATAGTGATTGTATTTTATTTGGACAATGCTGATAACATAATTACACTATGCACTGCTGCCAATTATAAAACTCATCAGCCTCGGGCGCAGATAGAAGTTTTCTAAGTTTTTTGAGAGGCCACTTTTAGTCGTTAATGTTCGTCAGGGTGAGCTTGTCGAACCCGGTATAAGTATGATGACTGGTTGGTTATAAAGTGGGTTATTAGCAGTCTTGTCGAAGGCGGATGCTAGGAAAGGGGGTTTAAAAATAACTTTTTTTATAATTGACCCGGGTTCGACAGGCTGACCCTGACGAGATTTTTATTCCAACCATTAGTTCCGCATAGTTATGAATTTTTAGAAAAACTTAAATGCCGCTATCATAGAATATAAAATTTAAAAATTAGGATAACCCTTTCTTTATATAAACATCTCCTCCGCCTTCGCCACACTTTCTATCCTGCCTACATCTATCCACCTGTCACCTTCATGCGGCATACCTATCACAGTATGATTTGCAGCTAGGCTAAGGAAGGCGTCCATTATAGAGAACTTACCCGTCTGCGGAATTAAATCAAAAACCTTAGAAGAATAGGCCGTTACACAACTATACGCCACTTCATTTTTTACAGAGGAAGGCCGTACTATTTTCTCTTCTCTCGTGCTGTTGTTTTTCCAGCCAACCATCTGATTTTGCTCATCTAATAGAATTTTTCTAGAGGTTTCTCTATCGCTCACCGCAAAAGTTATAAGCGCACTTGATTTATGAAAAGTTTCCAGCAAAGCGTGAATATCTAAATCTGTAAGTACGTCTACATTTACACTTAAGAAAAATTCTTCGTCTTTAAGATAAGGAGCAGCTTTCAACAGGCCTCCGCCGGTTTCTAACACTGCATCAGATTCATCGCTTATTTGCACTTTACTTTGCCAGCCATAGTGTGCTTCAAGATCTGCTTTTATTTGATCAGCAAAATGATGCACATTTACTACAACATCATTGAACCCATACTGTTGTAAGTATTCTATATTTCTTTGTAGAAGCGTTTTGCCATTTACTATCGCTAGCGCTTTTGGGTGTGAGTCAGTCCAGGGCTTGAATCTTGTGCCAAGTCCAGCGGCATATATGATAGCTTTCATTCTTTTAATTTTAGTATTCCATCTTTTACACGCAGGAAGTTTTTATTTCCTCCAGTTGTCCTTATTCAAATGCCGTACCGTAATGTCTACCCCAAATTTATTTTTTAAATGCCTGGCCAATGCATTAGCAGCATATACACTCCTATGCTGCCCACCCGTGCAACCAAAGTTGACCATAAGGCTACTGAAATCTCTATTCAAATAATCCTCCACCGATATATCTACTATGGAATAAACACTTTGTAAAAATGTGTTCATCTTAGTATTATATTCTAAGTAGTTTTTTACTGGCTCGTCTTCTCCACTTTGTGTTTTGTGTTCTTCTACTCTGCCGGGATTTAGGATGCCTCTACAATCGAAAACAAAACCGCCCCCATTCGCAGAAGGATCTGGTGGATAGCCATTCTTAATATATGAAAAGCTATTAATGGTAACTTTTAGTGGACTCTCTGCTGTAGCTTTCGTAGGTACAAATGCTTCGTACACCGCAGGGCTCACGCACATTTGCAACACAGCTTTTAATGTAGGAAACTCCTCTAGCAAAGAGGAATGTGCCATAAAGTCTTTGAGGTTATCTAATCCTAAAGGAATACTAGTAAGGAAGTGTGCCTTTCGTTCAAACAGGCCTCTAAATCCGTAAGCGCCCATTACTTGTAAAAGTCTTATCAATACATAACCATTGTAGCGCTCATCAAAACTTTGCTCATCAAATTCTTTTGATACAAGTGTTTTTAATTCGGTTTTATAAATGTCATATAATTTATCTTTCCAATCTTTTGGTAGCGCTGCTTTTGCTTGCCAAAGTAAAGATGCAACATCATATTGTACCGCTCCTTTCATCCCTCCTTGAAAATCTATAAAATGCACATCACGCTCATCTGTAACTAAGATATTTCTGCTTTGAAAATCTCTAAACATAAAATGCTTGTGCGTAGCATTTGCGAGAACGCTACTTAAAACGGCAAATTCTTGTAGCAACAATTCCTTATCATAAGGCTGCTGTATGGCATCTAGGAAATAGTATTTGAAATAAAGTAAATCGGCCATTATAGCCTCTTTACCAAACCTCTTGCTGGTGATGGTCATCTTATAATCTAGACCCTTATCAGCTTTTACTTGCAGTTGTGCTAGCTCTTTGAGGCTTTTAGCAAAAAGTGTAAATACTTTTTCTGAGTACCCATCTTTTTCTAACACATTGAGTAAAGAAGTATCACCAAAGTCTTCTTGGATATACACCAACTCATCCTCGCTCATAGAAAATACGAGTGGAACAGCCAATCCTTTTTTGTGAAAGTGCTTACTAAAATAATTGAAAGCTCTATTCTCTTTTATATTGTCGCCGTAGGTGACGATGTAAGATGTTTCATTACTAAGTACTCTGTAGTATATCCTGTTACTGCCTTGCTGTGGTAGACGTGTAATACTAGTAACTGGTAAGAAATTTTTTGAAAATAAGGCGTTTATTTTTTCTTGTATGGCCTCTTCGTTAATGTGCATACGCAAAAATAAGGAATTGAAAAGTAGAGGCTATTCAACTCAGGGAGAATGTTCTTTAATGAAATGCCAGGTAGATAACTAGCTACTTAATTCTTGAAAATGGAATATTCTCAATTTTATAAACCTCCCAGCCATTAAAATCAAAATGCCACCATTCATTTTTCAATCCTAGAAAGCCATTGGTTTCCATCGTAGTTATGAGTAAATCTCTAATGGTACGTTGCTCGGCAGTTCCCCCTTTATAATCTTTATAAGAACGCTCACTCATTTCATCATAGTCGCCAGTCATAGTTACTTCTTTCCCAGTTTTAAGGTCATATAGACTTAAATCTACAGCGCAGCCTCTATTGTGGCGGGAGCCTTTTTTAGGGTCTGCTACAAATTCTTTGTCTTTTTCTGCAGTAGCATCCCAGAACATCTTTGTCACACTCCAAGGGCGGTATCCATCAAATACCAGAAGTCCATATCCTCGCTTCTTCAACTCCGCATTTACCTTTATAACGGCTTCTGCTGCTGGTCTTTGTAGGAATGCTCTAGCCTCTTTGTATACAGGCTTACCGATGAAATTATTTTTTGTAGCGTACCTAATATCTAAATGTATGCTAGAATCTAACTGTACTAGTTCTACTAAGTCAGAGTCTTTAAAATCTTTTTTTTCAACAGGCGGCTTAGCTGCGCAACTGTAGAAAATAAAAAGACACACTAAGGAAAGTGTACCGATTAAACTATTTCTTCTTTCGAAATAAATTTCATTTTTTATCATCAGCATTTTTTTACCTAGTGTGTCTTGTATTATTCAAAACTTTGAAGAATAGATTACGCAGGAAAATCCGCTCCTTCACTCACTTCCTTCCAAGTATTCAAATCGTGTGTGAGTTCTTCTATTTTTTCTCCTAGTCCTTTTACTGCGGCTTTGCCCAAAAGCAATCGCATTGGAGGATTTGCGCTTTCTACCACTTGTATCATTGCCTTAGCAGCTCTTTTTGGATCGCCGGGCTGGTTGCCACTCATCTTGCGAATATTCTCCATATTTTTTATAGCCGTATCGTTGTAATCTGTTATGGTAGCCGGCGCATCATCTGCACTTCTTCCCGCCCAGTCAGTTCTAAATCCGCTTGGTGCTATTACTGTTACTTTGATACCTGTAGGTGCTACTTCTTTAGCAAGAGATTCACTGTAACCATCTACCGCAAATTTTGTGGCGTTATAGAAACCAATTCCCGGGAAGGCACGAAGACCTCCGATAGATGCTACATTGAGAATGTGTCCACTTCTTTGTAGGCGCATTTGAGGCAGTACAGCCTTAGTCATATTAGCAAGGCCAAACACATTTATCTCAAACATATTTCTCACTCTTTCTTCTTCGCTTTCTTCTATAGAGCCAAAGTAGCCAATGCCAGCATTATTTACCAATACATCTATCCTCTCAAATTTCGCTATTGCTGCTTCTACGGCCGATTTTATCTGTGCAGCCTTAGTTACATCTAATGCTACCATTATTGATGTGTCGGGGTACATTGCTACTATATCTTGCACGTCGCCAGTGTTGCGAGAAGTTACTACACAAAAATTTCCTTGCGCCAAAACTTCTTTGGCTAAATACCTACCAAATCCTGTACTGCAACCAGTTATAAACCATACTTTTTTCATAATTTATTTTTATTTTTTATGTGATGTATATTATTGAAGCCATTTCTTAAAAAGAAATAATATTTTTCTGTTCATAAGGCTTGAAGAGTCTCAAAGATAAAGCCAAAATATTGCCTTACCATAAACTGTTAGTTGGTGATGAGCGCAAGGAAGTGTCCTATTATAAATTTTGAAAACCTAATTTTGCCAAAAAATAAAATATGAGCGACATAAAACTAACAACTGGTACGATAGAGACCAACAAAGGAAATTTTGACTTTGAATTATTTGACGATGCTACGCCTATTGCAGTAAAAAACTTTAAGGATTTAATAGCGAAGAATTTTTATGATGGTGTAAAGTTTCACAGAGTGATTCCAAACTTTATGGTACAGACAGGAGATCCAGATGGCAATGGTACTGGCGGACCAGGCTACACGATCAAATGTGAAACGGGTGCAGAAAAGCAATTCCACGACAGAGGCACATTAAGTATGGCACATAGAGGAAAAGATACTGGTGGTTCTCAATTCTTTATTTGCCATAATAGGCAAGGTACTCAGCACTTAGATGGTGTGCATACTGCTTTTGGTAAGTTAACTTCTGGCTTAGATAACTTGGATAATATTGCGCAAGGCGATGTGATCAATAAGATTGTGATTAACTAAGAAAATTATTTCTTTAATAGTAACGGCAGCTTTGCAAGAGCTGCCGTTTTTTTTGAATCTTTTATTTAGTTGTGCAGAGTTCTCCAATCCTCAAAACTCATTTCAAACTTTATCTCTTTACTTCCATTTGTTCCTACTTCTTTCCAGCCAGCGGCTTTGTAAAAACCAGCCGCCCTTGTATGAGGCGCTGTGCCTAGCCAAACCGTTTCCTCAGTTTGTGCAAAATACCAATTCATCATAGTGTCATGGAGCTTTCTGCCAATACCTTTCCCTTCAAATTCTGGCAATAGAAATAATGCCCAAATATTGTTTTCCTTTACATCTACAATGGCAAAACCTACGACTTGATTATTTTGTACCGCTACCCAGCCATTACCTTTCTCCGTCATAAATTCTACATAATCGGCATCGGAAACTAAAAGAGGATTAGATAGTTGATTTTCCTTCACAGCATTTCTTACGATTTGCATTGCCGGTATATCCAGTACAGTGGCTTCTCTAATGATCATTTTATTCCTTTTACGTCAGCTTGTATTAATTCTTTTACCTTCTTCAATTTACCATCTATGTTTTTCATAAAATTATCATAGGTTACTGGCACTGTGATATCTGGTATAATTCCAGAGCCTTTGGTACTTTTTATATGATTGTATTGTACTACTCTGTATAAAGGAAGTCGAATTCTAAGTTTAGTATTTGGCAAAGTAATATTGGGAATAAATAATCCGTTATTTCCGTACCAGCCTCCGCCAGTTTCTTCTCCTACGACTAGAATATTTTTTTGTCCTTTTACAGCATTGGTAAAAACGGTAGTGGCGCTAAAACTTCCGCCGCCTACTAGAACATATACATTGCCATCATAGTGGTTTCGTTTTTTTGGTTGGTAAAGTTTTCTTTCTATTCTTCCTGCGTGATAGTTGCCATCTGCTTTTTTCTTGGTGGTAAAAATCAATCCTATATTGATGAAAAAAGATTTCCCCACAAGTCGCTTTTTATCTTTTATAAATTTAGTTTTCATAAAAGCAGAGTCCGCAACTTTAAAAGGCGTGCGGCTTATATACTTAGTAAGTAGCGTAGATAAATCAACCCTGCCACCACCATTAGACCGTAAATCTAATATTAGGTTTTGAATATTTTGCTGCTTTATTTCTTTAAATGTTTTTCTAAAAAACCTTCGTAGACCACCCTTTGTAAATCCATTCAAATCAATAGTACCATAGGTGCCTGTACTATCAATTCTGAATTTTCTATATGTTTCTAATTTTTGTAAGCGAGTTGGGCCAGTTGGCTTAGGTAATTTTTTTACGATACTACTGTCCTTCTTTTTCGTAGTATCTTTTTTAATTTCAAAAACAGGAATATCTGTAAAGGCTTCCTTGCCAGTAGCAGAGTCAATATATCCTACTTTGTACATCTTGCTTAGCCCATACTCATTGTTGTGATAGCGAGGAAAACTCGATGATATTCTTAGGTAATTAATACCGCCTGAGTAACCATCTGTAGGTAAGTGTTTAAAAAATTTCTCTTTGATAGTTGAGACAGGAATACCATTAATGGAAGTAAGGAGCGTTCCTTTTTTAAAAATACTATCTTTTTTTATGAGTTTTCCCCGCACGGCTACAGTATCGCCCCAAGCTGCTACTACCAAGGGGAAGCTGCTAAATACTTTCCCTTTTGTCCACTTGGCATAGCCCTTACTATAGGATACACTAGTATGCCCACATTTTATGGCCGCAACGATTGGAGTTATAACCTTCCAAGCATACCTTACCTCAGTCATACTATCTTCTATGAGATTGCCATAGTAGCTAAAAGCCTTATCAATACTGTCTTTTGTATTATACCAATAAAGTGAGGGGTGATTGGCTTCCAAAGTTTTTTTAAGGGAGCTAAGATCTTGTTGTAAAGTGGCTTTTGGATATTTTTTTCCCGGCTGGTATATTTTTGTACCTGCGCAACTGTATAATAGAAAAGCAGAGAAAATGAAAAGAAGCGTTCGCATCATAGAGAACGAAATTAATACTTGATAAGTATATTGGGGATGAAATGATTTATTAACAACAAGCAATAAAAGATTATCCATAATTTTAAGGCAAACGAAAACATAACTATGAAATCTTTCTTCTTTTTTCTTTTCACTTTATTTATTGCTTGTCAATGTGCTGCTGCAGATAATGAAGAAATTGTGTACAGCCATAAAGATGGTATGGCGCTTACAATGACTAAGATTGCTCCTAAGGGAAAGTCGAATGGCAAAGCTATTCTCAGTCTTGTGAGTGGTAATTGGATTTCCAGTTACTCAATGCTAGGTAGGTATAGTCAAGGCAGCGAAATATATGCAGAGAATGGTTACACCGTATTTATGGTAATGCATAGCTCTCAGCCACGCTACTCTATAGAAGATGAAGCGGCAGATATTAAAAGAGCAGTACGTTTTGTAAGGTATAACGCTAGGAAGTTTGGCATAGATTCTCTACACATAGGCATCACTGGTTCTTCCTCTGGTGGTCATTTGTCTTTACTTACTGCACTAGCAGATGAAACAATTATAAAAGGCAGCAAAGACCCTGTAGATGCAGTGAGCAGTAGGGTGCAAGCTGCCGCAGTATTTTTTCCGCCGACAGATTTCTTAAACTGGGGTGCTGCAAATACGGGTATGAATAGACAAGGGCTTAAATTATTTGGCGTGATTGGAGCTTTTGATTTTAAAGTGTTGGCAGATAGTACAGGCTTGTATGAGCATATCACTCAAGAGGATAAAGTTGCAGCTATTGCAACAAGGTTATCGCCTGTAACGCTTGTAAGTGCAGATGATCCACCCGTTTTTATTACCCACGGAGACAAAGATGCTACAGTGCCTTTGCAACAATCAGAAATTATATTAAAACTTCTTAACGAAGCAAAAGTGCCCAATAAGTTTGTCTTAAAACCAGGAGGTGGCCACGGCTGGCCAGATAGCGATGTGGAGAAGAAAATGTTTGTGGAGTGGTTTAATAAGTATCTCTAAAATCTAGTTGTGATTTTTAAGTGGTAAGTTGTGAGTCGATATAATGATTGAAGTATTAAAATCAAAATTTTATTTTCTATACAATTTTTGTTAATAAGTGCAATCAGACAACAAATCCACTTTTATGAATATTAAAAATTAAAAAAATAAATTAAAATGAATAAGCAAAAAATAATAGCAGCGTTAATATCATCAGAAGAAAACTTTATGGAAAAGCTTTCTATCACCTTAGACGAATATAAGAAAGCATCTGACCTGGATGAAGAAGCTACGATGGATAGACAAGAAATGTCGCAGGCCAATGAAGCAAAAGATATGCAGCTTAGAATGCAACTTCAATATGACAAGGCGAATGCTGACTTGGAGGAATTAAAAAATGATAGCCAAACTCAAACCGACACAGTGACTTCAGGTTCGCTAATAGAAACAGAAAAATCATTTTACTACGTAGGTGTATCTGTACATAGTATTGAGGTAGATGGAAAAACGCTTTATGGCATTTCATCTGACTCACCAGCGTTTACAGAAGTATTTGGAAAGGCTAAAGGCGATTCCATTATTCTTGGAGAAAACAAGCATACAATCATTAACCTTTCTTAAATATTTTTCGCAATAATTTCTTCCACAATAGAAGGGTCTATTAGTGTTGAAGTATCACCCATTTCGTCGATTTTACCCTCTGCGATTTTACGGAGAATGCGGCGCATAATTTTTCCGCTTCTAGTTTTGGGTAATCCATTCACCAAAAGAATTTTGTCAGGCCTTGCCAATGCACCTATAGCATTGGCAACGGTTTTTTCTATTTCTTTAGCATCTACTTCAGTATTGTTACAAATTACAAATGCAAAAATTCCCTGTCCTTTAATATCGTGAGGAAAACCTACCACTGCACTCTCCACCACTCCGGGATGTGTATTGATGGCATTTTCAATCTCTGCTGTGCCAAGCCTATGGCCACTTACATTCAATACATCATCTACTCTGCCAGTTATTTTTATATTCCCTTTCTCATCTCTTAAGCAACCATCGCCTGTAAAATAATTGCCAGGATAAGTGCTAAAATAATTTTCTTTGCAAAGCTGATGATTACCATAAGTAGTTCTTAAAATGCCCGGCCAAGGAAACTTAATACATAGGTTTCCTTTTGTAACGCCGTTTTCATCTGGCAGGGATTCATTTCCTTTTTCATCTACAATAAATGGTTGTATGCCTGGTAACGGTAACGTCGCCCAGCTAGGAATTGCATCTGTAACGCCGGCAATATTGGTAATCATAATGCCTCCGTTTTCTGTCTGGAACCAAGTATCTACAATAGGGCATTTTTCCTTTCCTACATTTTTATTGTACCAATGCCAAGCCTCTTCATTTATGGGTTCGCCTACTGTTCCTATAACTTTCAAAGAAGATAAATTTTTACCTTCAAAATGTTGTTCACCGTGGCTCATTAGGCTGCGTATCGCTGTGGGTGCAGTGTACAGCGTGTTCACTTGATGCTTATCTACCACATGCCAAAACCTACCAGCATCTGGCCAAGTAGGAATACCTTCAAACATCAAAGTAGTTGCGCCGGCGCAAAGTGGTCCATACACAATATAACTATGACCTGTAATCCAGCCAATATCTGCTGTGCAGAAAAATATATCTCCTTGCTGAT
>JBBRHK010000036.1:0-12875 GCA_038222815.1 Chitinophagales bacterium | reverse complement strand
AAGGTGCTAGCAAGGGTGGCTGGGTAAGGATAATGCTTATTGTACCCTTTAAAAAGTTCTGCAATTCTGGCACACAAATCTTTGTAGGGCTTAAAAAGCAGCTCTTTATTATTATTATCTACATCCTTACTTAGATAGGTTTTGCTTCCCTCTGCAATGGCTATATAATACAAGGATGTCACATCCATCTCACTAAAATCTGTACTCGCATTATCTTCCCATACTAGGAGATCTATCACTTTTCTTATTTTTTCTTTACTATTCGTCAGGTTATTGAGCTGGTACATTACCTGGAACTCCATAAATGACCAATACCAATCTACTAGGTAGATAAGTAGCTTATGCTTATTCTCAAAGTATCTATATATAGTCGCCTCGGTACTACCAATTTCTAAGGCTAGCTTTCTAAATGTGAATTGCTCATAGCCCATCTCTGCTAAGAGCTTCACAGCGGCAGTTATCATAACCTTTCCTATTTCAGTACTTTCTGGGTCTCTTAGGAAGAGCTTATCGCTCATTTTTATTTTAAAATCAACTTGCATTTGTGTTGTATTTAGCGGATTATCATCAAAGGTAGTAAATATATTATTAAAAGTTTAATTACTATTTTAAATGATAGTAATACTACCTATTAAAATTGTTTTTGTATATTTGCATCCTAATATTTACTAAATGGCTATAGAATCAAGTCTTGCGGGAGCATTGAAGAAATTAAATAAGTTAATCTTACTAGACAAGAGAGATCTTGGTACTATCTATTTCTTCGCAATTGTGGCAGGTGTCATCAGTCTTATAATGCCACTTGGTATTCAATCTATTATCAACTTTGTGATGGCGGCTGAGTTATCTACCAGTGTAGTAGTGCTGATAACATTTGTAATAGCAGCCGTCATATTAAGTGGAATTATTCAATTAAAACAAATGCAAGTAATTGAGAGAATAAGGCAAAAAATATTTAGTAGGTACTCACTAGAATTTAGTGACACGATTCCTAAGATACAATTGGAAAGGGTAGATGACTATTACCTTCCAGAATTGACTAATCGATTTTTTGACACTATTAATTTGTCGAAAGGGATTGAAAAAATACTACTAGATATCCCTACTGCTATTATGCAGATTTTAGTGGGTCTGATTCTCATCTCTTTTTATCATCCTGTATTTATAGCGTTTGGTGCTCTATTGGTCGTTATTCTCATACTAATTATGAGAGTTACATCGGCAGAAGGATTTAGAACTAGTATGGAAGCGAGTGAAAAGAAGTATGAAATTGTAGGCTGGTTTCAGGAGTTAGCTAGAGGCATTAATACATTTAGGTATAGTAAGGGTACGGAGTTACACATGAGGAAAACGGACCAGATTCTTACTAGCTATTTAAAACAAAGAACGGCACACTTTAAGATACTAGAAACTCAGTTTAAAAGTTTAGTAAGTTTTAAAGTGCTTATTATTTCTGCTATGCTTATTGTAGGAACCATTTTATTACTAAATCAGCAAATTAACATTGGTCAGTTTATAGCAGCAGATATTGTTATTCTTTTAATAGTATCCTCCATTGAGAAGCTGATTGCAAATATGGATAATGTTTTCTCTTGCCTTACTGCATTAGAAAAATTGGGTAAGATAGTAGATAGAGATGTAGAGGTCGGAGGCCAATTAATGTATAAGGTGGAAAATGGATGTAAGATTAGTTTTGGTAATGTTTCCTATACCTACCCCGATGGTAGTATGGCATTAAATAATGTAGATATTCAAATCGATAATGAAGAAATTACCGTTATTCAAGGGGCATCAGGAGCTGGAAAATCTTCAACTTTAAAATTACTTTCTGGAGGATATGAGAATTTTGAAGGCAGCATCAACATCAATGATATTCCTATTGGTAATTATGATCTTAACTCATTGCGAAAGGCTACGGGGATACTTTTGCAACAGCAAGATATTTTTGAGGGTACTGTGTTAGATAATATAACAATGGGTCATGAGGGTATACCAATGAATGAGATTGTAGCTCTATCAAAGTTAGTTGGGCTAGATGTGTTTATAGGTGCTGGGAAAAAGGGTTTTGATACAATGATAGATCCTACTGGTAAGCGCCTTAGCAGAATAGTAAAGCAACAGTTACTGTTAATGAGGGCATTGGCAGGCAGGCATTCCTTGTTGCTATTAGAGAATCCATTTAAGCATTTAGAACAAAGTGTGGCTAGTGCTGTTTTAGACTTTATAAAAAATCAAAAAATTACCACCATCATTGTGGCAGAAAGTATAGAATGGGCACAAGCGGCGGACCAAATTATCTTACTAGAAGACGGTGTAGCTACCAAAATAAAATAAGACGAATGAAAACAAAATATGAATACCTCTTCAAGGACTTAACGAAGCCTGTAGAAGACAAAAATATCCATTCCTTTAATTCAATATATAGGATAGGGGCTGCTAGAAAAAGATGGCTTTGGCGCTGGGGATTATTCCTTGTACTCATTGCCATTTTGTTTCTACCTTGGACCCAGAATATAAGAGCTAAGGGTTTCGTAACTACTATCAAGCAAGAACAAAGACCTCAAGAAATAAATACAATTCTTCCGGGAAAGATAGTAAAATGGTATGTAAAAGAAGGGGACTTTGTAAAAGCTGGTGATACTATAATGCAACTAGGAGAAATTAAAGTAGAGTACTTTGACCCAGAACTAATGCTGCGCACACAGGAGCAAATAAATGCAAAGCGAAATAGTGCAGCTGGTTATGAAAGTAAGGCCTATACTGCAGATGTGCAGACGGGTGTACTTGAGCAAGGAAGTCAATTAAAAAGAGCATCTATTGATAATAAGTTAGAGCAACAAAAACTAAAAGTAAGAAATGACAGTTTAGATTTAATAGCGCTAAGGAATGAATTAAACATCTACCAAAGGCAAATAGATGCTGCGCAAATAATGAAGGATAGTGGTGTAATTGCTTTGATTGAATTAGAAAATCGCAGAGCAAATTATCAGAATGCTATTGCAAAAAAAATGGGTGGAGAAAATAAACTTACTCAAAGTAAACAAGAGCTGTTAAATCTGAGACTAGAACAAGGTGTAGTACAAATGGAGTATGCGGATAAAATATCAAAAGCCAGTGGCGATAAGTTTAGTTCCTTATCAAATGCAGCATCTACACAAGCAGAAATAAGTAAGCTAGAGAATGTGTATAGCAACTATGATATGCGTAATAAACTCTATTATATTACCGCACCACAGAGTGGTCAAATTGTAAAGGCAAAAAAAGCTGGAATTGGGGAACTGGTTAAAGAATCTGAGATGATTTGCGAAATTGTGCCAGATCATATAGATTATGCAGTAGAGATTTTTGTATCGCCAATGGATTTACTACTTGTAAATAAGGGGCAAAAAGTAAGATTTGTTTTTGATGGTATTCCGGCAATAGTATTTAGCGGATGGCCTCAGAATAGTTTTGGTACATTTGGAGGGATAGTAACTGCAGTAGAAAGTAATGTAAGTGTGAATGGAAAATTTAGGGTGCTTGTTACAGAAGATAAGAAAGATAAACCTTGGCCTACCTTACTGAGAATGGGGGCTGGTGCCCATGGTATTGCGCTATTAAGAAATGTCCCCGTTTATTATGAGCTATGGAGAAATATAAATGGATTTCCGCCAGACTTTTATAAGCCTGCAGAACCTCAAACGAAGAAGTAGTAAAATGAAGAGAGTACTATTGTTGGTAACCTTGCTTACCATAGTAAAAATATTGAACGCCCAAGAGATAGATAGCCTCAGGCTATCTGTTGCTGACTTTATACAGAAAGTAAAAACGTATCACCCTATTGCTAAAGCAGCAGCATTACAAGTGCCTAAGGCTAATGCAGAATTGCTAATGGCTAAGGGAGCATTTGATCCCACGCTAGAGTTTGTTGCAGATAGAAAAACCTTTGACGGAAAGAATTATTATTTCTATAATACCTCATCTATAAAAGTGCCTTTACCTATCGGCGATGTAAAAACTGGTATAGAAAATAATGGAGGAGAATTTAAAAATACAGAGCTTACATCAGGAAGATCAAGTTTTGCTGGCGTAGAAATACCCGTTGCGAAAGGTCTGCTACTAGATAAGCGCAGAGCTGCATTACAACAAGCTAGAATTGCGGTAAATGCTGGAGCAGTAGAGCAAAGAATGATGCTCAATGAATTACTACTCGATGCGATTACCGCCTACTATGAGTGGGCTGCTGCTAATGCGCTTGTAGAAATTTTTAATGACTATGCACAAGTAAGTTATCAGAGATTGCAAGGAATAAAAACACTTTTTATAAATGGTGATAAGCCACAAATGGATACCCTCGAAGCATTTGCACAATACCAGTCTTTTGAGCAACTTAAGCTAGATGCTTTAGTAAAACGAACCTCGGCCACCTATGAGTTAGATAATTATTTATGGGATACGAATAGCCAGCCGCAAGGATTACTGCCTCAAATTAAGCCACAGGATAACTGGATGGAAATAGCACTCAATTGGCAAACTTTAGAAGCTTTACAAACTACTGCCCGCCAACAAAATCCGTTCTTACAGCAATATGATTTTAAATTAAGATCACTCGATATAGAAAAGAGATTAAAGTTTCAAGAGCTGCTACCTACTGTAAACTTAAAGGCTAATCTACTCAACCGAGGGTATAATATTTTGGAGAATCCTAATGCGGCATTTCTTCAAAATAATTATAAATGGGGGTTAGAAGTGAAGATACCATTATTCTTCAGGGAGGGAAGGGGCGCTTACAAAATGGCAAAATTGAAAATACAGGAAACTGATTTTTTCTTTCAGCAAAAAATACTCACGGTGCAGAACAAGCTGGCAGATTATTATAACCAAGCTAACCAATACCTAGCACAACAAAACATTATAAATGGTAATGTAAATAATTATCGCCAACTGCTAAGAAGTGAAAATCTAAGATTTGCTAATGGAGAGAGCAGTGTGTTTGTAATAAATGCTAGAGAGAACAAGCTCATAGAAGCTCTGCAAAAATCAATAGAGATAAATGTAAAAATGCGAAAAGCATACTACAGCATTTATTGGTTGATAGGAAATACAGAGGAAGGGGTGCAGCGATAAATTTGTTGAGATTTCCTGAGTGGTATTGCATACAATGTGCAACGGCCAATCCCTTCTTAAACCAGGGAATTTAACTCTCTTTCTTTTTCTCTATATCGCTGCAGCAATGTAAATTGATTTGTTGCTCTTACAAGATTATGTGTGGGGTATTGTATAGAATAATAGACATCATTACTCAAATAATCAGTCATAAATCTTAGAGCTTGCATATATATCATAAATGCCCCTGCGTAAAAAAAGTGTTGCTTTTCTAGTTCTGTAAGCTCATCTTTCATATACAGCAGATACCCTTGCACTATAGCCTTGTAATAGTCTGCTCGTATTTCTATTTTAGTTTCATCTTTCTCTTCTTCACTTACTGGGCATAGATAAGTTCGTATCATATCTCCCACATCGCTAATGAAATATCCTGGCATTACAGTGTCCAAATCTATGATGCAAATTCCTTTATCTTCCGTATTAAATAATACATTGCTAATCTTGGTATCGTGATGGGTCACTCGTTGCTTAAATTCATTACCAGCACAGATAACTTCGTACAGCTTCGCAATGTCTGCACTCTGCAACAAGCATTCGATAAGATTTTTATTCTCCGCAATTCTATCAGGATTCCCATTTTTTACTGCCGATAAAAACTGCTCATACCTAAGTGTAAGGTTATGAAAATTTGGTATGGTGATGTTTAATTTTGCTGAATCAAAACTTGATAAGAGGCTTGTAAATTGCCCAAATTGTGCAGCTGCTTCGTAGGCTTGCTCAGCTGTATGTACCGTTAAGTGTGTAACAGATTCTTCTACAAATGGGAATAGTCTAAATGCACCTACTCCATTTAGAGATACCAAATGACTGCCGTTCTTAGCTGCAAGGGTATTTACAAATTTATATTGTGGGGCATTTTTTTCAAAGTAAGTACCAATTATTTTTATGTTTTCGGAAATTTGAAAAGGGTTACTAAAAACAGATTCATTTATTAGTTGTAAAATAAATGAAGTGGAGGCGCTAGATACCTTCCAAGTTGTATTAATTAACCCAGTACTTAGCTTAGTGGTAAGATAATCTTCAGCCTCTATGCCAAAAGCATGTAGTGCTAATATATGAGGTCGTTCGGTTATCAAAGCATCTAATTTTAATATTCGTCATTTAAAGAGAAAATTGGTTTTCTATACATCCATTGTCCGCCAGTAAAGTCTGGAAACTCTACCGTCTCGTTACCAAGTTCTATGGATTGTTCGCTTAGCGGGGTAATAGCACTCCAGGCTGCTGCATCATATACATCCATTGGGGTGGCTACTTTTCTTTTTATAGATTCTATAAAGGCGTGTACTACAAAAAAGTCCATTCCGCCGTGTCCTGCGCCGGCTGTTTCTTTACTCCATCTAGTCCAAAGTGGATGATCATATTTATCTAACCAAGTTTTGGCATCGTCCCATTGGTGCGGCTTAGCAGATTTTCCTTCTATGTATATGCCCTTGTTTATATCCATCCAAATGCCCTCAGTGCCTTGCACCCTAAACCCTAAAGAATAAGGCCTTGGAAGACTGGTGTCGTGTTGCAATAATATGGTTTCGTCATTGGCGCATTTTATTTGTGTAGTAACTACGTCACCTAGCTTAAAATTCACTTTTGCATTTGGGTGATTTTCCCCACCGCCTTTTACTACATAGTTGTGTAAGCCCCTTGCCTTGCTAGAAAAAGAATTTAAAGACATAAATCTATTACCTCTATTTATATTGATGTAGTTAGCAATTGGGCCAATGCCGTGCGTCGGATATAAGTCTGCATTTCGATATACAGAGTGAGCCGTTCTCCACCTTGCTTCAGAAAAAGCCTTCTCGCCAAACTCTACACCGTGCCCATAAGGATTAATGCCATCGTTAAATTTTACTTCTCTTAAGTCGTGCTGGTAGCCGCCTTGCAAGTGAATAAGTTCTCCAAAAACTCCTTGACGCACCATATTGAGTACGGCCATCACATCTCTACGGTAGCATACATTCTCTAGCATCATAACGTGACCGCTTGCCCTCTCTGCCGCTTTCACTACATCCCAGTGATCTTGCAGGGTAAGTCCTATTACTACTTCTGTAGCTACATATTTTATCCCTGCTTCCAAGGACTCAATTATCATTGACTTATGTGCTTCCCAAGGTGTTGCTATGATTACAGCATCTAATCCTTTTAATGCAATTAGATTTTTCCAAGAGCGAACATCACCTGTAAAAATCTGAGGCATTTTCTTTCCGCTTTTTGTAATTAATTCTTTAGCAGAACTCAAACTTCTATTGTCAATATCGCAAATGGCTACCAGCTCCACATCATCTCTTCGTAGTAATAAATCCAAATGGTCTTGCCCACGAAGGCCCACACCTATAATCGCCATCTTTACTTTTTCTGCAACGGTTGTATTGAATAAGCTTCCTAGCGAATTGGTAGCTATTGCTGTAGCAGCAAGGGAACTGTTTCTAATAAAATGTTTTCTGTTCATTTTAGAATTTTTTAAAAGTTTGCTCGAGGATGATAGTGGCATATAACATCATCCTCAAATGTATCAAAATTTTATTCTTATCAACACTAATCTATGCACATTGGAGCTCTAACACTAATTGGTGATTGCTTGCTGCTATTTGTACAATCATATTTGTACAAATAAATAAACATGAAAAAATTTATAGCAACACTTTTTGTAACATTTATTTGTATTTCTGTACAAGCACAAAATGTGGGTATAGGTACTATAACTCCTACTGACCAATTGCATACAACAGGTACCGTGAGACTACAAAATTATAATGGTAAAACAACAAGGTTATTACAGATTGACTCTTCAGGTAGACTAGTAGCCACTGCTGCTGGGAGCGTATTTTCCAACAGTAATGCACTGGCTATAAGCGATAACGGATGTGTAACGGGCACTGGTATTTCAAGCAGTATCATAGTTAGCGGCCAGCCTAATATACCTGTTCAATCTTCAAAAATAGCAGTGAAAGTAAATATTACACATACGTTTGTTGGCGACTTAAAAATTTACCTTTTTCCTCCAGGCACTGATGTAATTACGCTCGCAGACGGTAATGGTAATTCCGGAGATAACTTTACAAACACAATCTTTAGCGATGCTGCTTCAACTTCTATAAATGATGGTTCTGCACCTTTTACAGGACAGTACAAACCTAAAGGTGGAGTTGCTAGTTGTAATATTACAAATACATCAGTAAACACATTTTCTAGTATTGGTATGGGTTCGATAATACCAAATGGTACTTGGACACTTAGGGTATTTGATGCTGCGGGAAGTGATGTTGGGGTTTTAAATAATTGGTCTATCTCTTTTACTGGCTCAGAATCTATTACAAGTTTTGACGAGAATAACTATATACCAAAACTGGTAGATGGTAATTTTACAGCAAGTACCATTTTTCAAGCTACTGGCACTAACAATATAGGAATAGGCACAAATTCACCCACGGCGAAACTGGAAGTGAACGGCACCGTGAAGATAACCGATGGCTCGCAAGCTGCAAAAAAGGTACTTACTAGTGATGCAAATGGTAATGCTAGTTGGGCTAGTGCTGCTTATGGTAACACAGAGCGCTTCAACTTTAAAATATCTTCATTCAGCACTAATCCCATTGTGCTTACTAGTATTTATAACTATGGCACTGCCACCACAAACTATACAGGAGGGGCAGAAAACTTCAGTATAGTTATATCTAAATCTGGATTGTATCATTTGGATATAGGAGCGTACCAGTATGCTGGTGCAGACTACTCACCTTCAAGTATAAACGCTAGGTCTTTAGAGGTAAACTATGTGGTTGCCGGGAACGCTATGTATGGCTTCGCCCCGTTCATTAAAACTAGTTCGACTTTTAGTAATTCGTCTTACGACAAATCTTACGAGGTATATATAAATGCTCCAGCCACATTAAATTTTAATTTATTAAAGTTGCCAAATGTCTTGAATTATTTTCTAGTAGTGACGGGGCATTTAATTTCAGAATAATGCTAAAGTGATAGTGACTTTATACTAGACTTTTGTGTGCATAATGGCATTGACATAAAATAATTTCTAACACTAATTGGTGATTGTTTATCGCTTATTACACAGCCATATTTACACAAATAAATTAAAATGAAAAATTTTATAGCCACCATTATCGCAACAGTAATTTGCATATCTGTAAAAGCACAAAATATAGGTATAGGTACAACAACTCCAACTGACCAATTGCATACCACAGGTACTGTAAGACTGCAAAATTACAATGGCAAAACCACAAGACTGTTACAGATTGATTCTTCGGGAAGACTAATAGCTACGGCTGCGGGGAATGTATTTTCCAATGGTAATGCGCAGACGATAAGCGATAACGGATGCACAACGGGAACAGGAATCTCAAGTAGTATCACCATAAGCGGCCAGCCTAATGTGCCCATTCAATCTTCAAAAATTGCGGTTAAAGTAAATATCACTCATCCCTTTACTGGCGACTTAAAAATTTACCTATTTCCTCCAAGTGTGAATGTATTGACGCTGGCCGATGGTAATGGTGGCGCAGGAGATAATTTTACGAATACGATTTTTAGCGATTTGGCCTCTGGCTCTATAAGTGCAGGTGTTGCGCCATTTTCTGGTCAATACAAACCAATTGGAACTGCAGCAAGTTGCAACATACCCAATACAGCAGTGAGCTCTTTTTCCGGTATAGGTCTAGGGTCTATCTTGCCAAATGGAACTTGGACGCTTAAGGTATTTGATGCTGCAGGAGGTGATGTTGGCACATTAAACAGTTGGTCCATTTCATTTACAGGTCCAGAATCTATTTCCACTGCAGATGAAAAAAACTTTATACCAAAACTTGTAGATGGAAACTTTATTGCAAGTAATATTTATCAGGCTGATGGTACAGGTAATATAGGTATTGGTACTACAAATCCTAGTGAAGCGCTTACTGTGAAAACAGCGTCTGGTGTCGCAGGAATAACGCATACTGATGGAACAGTTGCATTAAAGACTATAGTAAACAGTGCTGGTGGATTCGTAGGTACAACCACGGGACATCCGTTTTATTTAGTAAGCAGTGGTAGCACAAAGGTTACTGTTTTGCCAACGGGTAATGTGGGGATTGGAGATACAAATCCGGCGGAGAAACTCACTATATTAACTAATACTGGAGCAACAGGACTGCTACATACAGACGGTACGGTAAATTTAAAAACCATAGTAAATAGTTCAGGTGGATTTTTTGGAACAACTACTGACCACCCATTTTATTTAATGGCTAGTGGTAGTACTAAATTAACCTTGCTTCAAAATGGCAACGTAGGTATTTTAAATACAACGCCTACAGCACCGCTGTCTTTTCCAGCTACCACTGGTAATAAAATTGCTTTATGGGGAGACGCTACAGGTGGGCACTATGGCCTTGGTATTCAAGGGTCTTTGATGCAGCTTTATTCTAGTGGCTCTACAGCCGATATTGCTTTAGGATATGGCTCTAGTGCCGTCTTTACAGAAAACATGAGAATAAAAGGAAATGGTAGAGTGGGTATTGGTACTGATAATCCCACTGCAGGCTTAGTAGTAAATAAAGTTGTTGGTGCTACTAATGCAATTTTTGGTAGCAATACAAGCGGCGTATCAATACAATCTAGTTATCCTGGTGTGGGCTTTAATACCTTTTACAACGGTGGGAGTTATATGATAGCAACTGGCGGTGCTGGTTATATAGGTGCTAATCCTACAAATGGTCGATTAATCCTTGCTACCACAAATGCTTCAGCTAATGCAGGGATAGCTAATCAGCTTTACGATAAAATGTGGATTGACAATGATGGCACCGTAAGTATGGGTAGTAACAATTTGAATGGAGAAAACACTAGTGTAGGTACAGGATATAAACTAAAAGTTTTTGGAAAAGTAATAAGCGAAGAAGTAAGGGTTCAATTAAAAACTGCTTGGCCTGATTATGTATTTAACGAAGGGTATAAAAAACTTAGCATTCCAGAATTAGAAACTTTTTTGAAAGAAAATAAGCATCTGCCTAACGTTCCCTCTGCAGCAGAGATTGAGAAGGATGGACAGCACTTAGGAGAAATTCAAAGAAAGATGTTAGAGAAAATTGAAGAGTTGAGTTTGTATGTAATAGAATTGAAGAAGGAAATAGATGCCTTAAAAGAAAAAAAATAATAGTATGAGATACTTGATTTTAATTAGCTTTTTATTCATTGGGTATTTTGTAAATGCACAAAGGATAGACAATGAATGCGGAACGAAGACTTCTTTAAATGATCACCTTAAACTTATCCCAGCTCAGAATTTACGCTCGCTGCCAGGAACGAAGATTATCAAATTGAATTTGGTTATTTATAGTGATGATGATGGAAGCAACCAAGCAATTACCGAAGCAGAGGTGAAAGACGAAATAAGATTTACAGATAGTGTGTATAGTATTGGCGATATATGTTTTGCGATTGTGGGTTTTGAGTTTAGAAATAGTACTACAAATAACAACCCTATTCTTTATCAAGATTATACGAATGAAGCTAGAAGTGGTGCATTTAATGTATTTGTTGTAAACAGTATCCCCGATGGTGTATTTGGCTGGGCGCCAGGCACACCGTCCTATTATATGGTAATAAAAAAAATCGGCTTTGGTACACGTAGAACATTTATACATGAATTGGGTCATTCACTGGGACTGCACCATACTTTTAAAGGTACTGGGCACGAAGTAAAAGATCCTGGAATTGATGAGCTTGTAGATGGGACTAATGGCACTACGGCAGGAGACTTCGTACAAGATACTCCTGCAGACCCATACGTTAGGTGTGGACATCCTGGAGCAAATAATGGCTGTACATTTCCTTATGTGGCTCCCAATTGCCAAGATGCAAATGGTAGTTCTTATACACCCTCTATGACTAACTATCTTGCTTATATGGCAAACCTCGGATGCCTCAGAACTACTTTTACTGAAGGGCAATTTACAAGAATGAGGACTACTATAGATAACGATGCTACACTTACCTCTTTTTTAGCGCCTGATAATTTGGATTTTGCAAACACCACCATTTCTGGTGTTTGGGATTTGAGGGCTGCAAAATATCAAATAAGAATGGGTAATCTTTTTGGAACGGGTAATGTGTCAATTTCTACTAATACTCGTGGCACATACTCTGCCAGTTTTGTAACACTAAAACCAGGATTAGTGGTAGCGCCAAATGTAAATGGTGTTGTAAGGTTTTTAGGGAGTTATTGCCAATAATTTTTAAAGAAAAGGACTGAACTTTATTTACTTCTGTCTTCCACTAAAAAATTTTTCTTTTTGAGGAACACGGGTTCTAAGAATGTAAAAGTCTTTAGCCTTCCTTTACTGTAAATCTCCACAGTGGGATTGTTACTCACCTTGGATATACTATCACCCACTTCAATATGATTGTAGAGGTTATAGTCATTACTGATACTTGTTTTGTCTGTGAAGAAGATTATACAACTTTGGTTTACACCGCCTTTCCTAAAAATTTCTTTTTTCTCTACGATGCCACTATAGCTTTCCGCCTTTCTTGATTCATAATAGGTATCGCTATCTCGCTGCACAGAGTAGTAAAATATTCCACCGAATACTAATAAGATTATTAAAAGACCGAGTAATGTTTTCATCATAACTTTTGAATTTCTATTTGCCCTTCTATCTCCGATAACTCTACTTTATTTTCGGAATTTTTGTTCTGGTGTTGCTTGTAGGATATCTTTAATCTTCAGTTTTCTT
>JBBRHK010000035.1:0-12989 GCA_038222815.1 Chitinophagales bacterium | reverse complement strand
TCGGCCCATTTTTGGTTTTTGATATTGGTATTGGTTTGAGTTTCGAGGATTTTTTAATTTCCCCTGCCTTCTAAACTTAGAAAACATAAAAAAATTGTGCAATAATTAGCATTGTTTAAAAAATCGAATATGTACTACAAGCCTACTTGCATTCTTGCGGCAGATAAACATTCTTTTTTGCCTGCCTGCTTTCCTAACCTTTTAAAAATTATAGCGGAGTTCTATTCGATAAATTATTAGAGTTATGTTACTTTTGCAGCGAAATATTATTTTCAGAACAAAAAAATCTAAATATGAGTAGTATTAAAGTAGCCATCAATGGCTTTGGGAGAATAGGAAGATTAGTATATCGTCAGATTTACAATATGGAAGGAATAGATGTAGTGGCTGTTAACGACCTTACTAATCCAGAACAATTGGCTCATCTTTTAAAATACGATAGTGCCCAAGGAAGATTTAATGAAACAGTTACTCATTCCGACAATAGCATTACTGTAAACGGCCACGAAGTAATGGTATATGCACAGAAAGATCCTTCACAAATCCCTTGGGGTAAGCACGAAGTAGATGTAGTGATAGAAAGTACAGGCTTCTTTGCAGATGCAGAAAAAGCACAAGCACATATCACAGCTGGAGCAAAAAAAGTGGTAATATCCGCCCCTGCTACTGGCGATCTTAAAACAGTTGTCTATAATGTGAATCATAGTATTTTAGATGGTAGCGAAACTATTATAAGTTGTGCAAGCTGCACCACCAACTGTCTCGCTCCTATGGCTAAAACACTAAATGACTCATTTGGTATTAAGTCGGGTATTATGTCAACCATACACGCTTATACGAATGACCAAAACACATTAGACGCACCGCACCCAAAGAGTGACTTGAGAAGAGCTAGAGCTGCTGCACAGAATATTGTACCTAATAGTACTGGTGCTGCAAAGGCAATAGGACTAGTACTTCCAGAGCTTAAAGGAAAGTTAGATGGTGGAGCGCAAAGAGTTCCAGTAATTACAGGTTCAGTAACTGAGTTGTACAGCATCTTGGATAAAAAAGTAACTGTAGAAGAAATAAATGCAGCAATGAAAGCAGCAAGCAATGAAAGCTTTGGTTACAATACCGATGAAATTGTGAGTAGCGATATTATTGGTATTACTTACGGTTCATTATTTGATGCTACACAGACAAAGGTGATGGAAGCTGGTGGTGCACAATTAGTGAAAACAGTAAGCTGGTATGACAATGAAAACAGTTATGTTAGTCAGCTTGTAAGGACTGTACAGTTTTTTGCAAAATTGATGAAATAATATATTTTAATTTCTAAATATTGAAAGCTGTTCCTCAAAAGGAACAGCTTTTTTTGTAATAAAAAGCCACAAGCAACGCTTGTTTGTAAAAAATGAAAAGCGTTAATTTCAAAAGCCGAATATTGTAAAATAAGTAGCCCCTATTTAGCGCTTTTAATATTCCATTGCGGTTGTTAGGCCTGTTAGTGTAAATCAGCAATTTTCAAAGTGTATAAATATTTTTATTGTAGTCATTTTAAAAAGGTAAATTTGAAATGTGCTACAAACATTTTTTAAAAAAACTACAGCAATGGCGACAATTTAGCCACAACTAGTTGATTATAAGATAAATATAAAGCGATTTCTTTAAAATAAGTGGTTTTTGAAACAATAACTTTAGCGGATATTAAGTTTACAAAATATTCAATTTAATAATAATAATGAAAGATATAAATAGCTTCGATTTTAAAAATAAGAAAGTTCTTATAAGAGTTGATTTTAATGTGCCGCTTAATGACAAGTTTGAAGTTACAGACGATACTAGAATTGCTGCTACAATCCCTACCTTAAAAAAAGTGTTAGAAGGTGGAGGTATTGCGGTATTGATGAGCCACCTCGGTAGGCCAGATGGAAAAGTGAATGAAAAGTATTCTTTAAAACATGTATTACCTACACTTTATGAATTGCTTGGAGCAAAACACAAAGTTTATTTCGCAAACGATTGTATCGGAGATCATGCTAAGTTCACTTTAGAAATGTTACACCCTGGAGAAGTATTGGTCTTAGAGAATCTACGTTTTCACAAAGAAGAGGAAGCCGGCGATGCAACATTTGCACAAAAGTTAAGTCAACTAGGAGATGTATATATTAATGATGCTTTTGGTACAGCACATCGTGCACACGCCTCTACCTCTATCATTGCAGAAAATTTTGATAGCAATCATAAGATGTTTGGTTTACTAATGGAAGCAGAAGTTTCCAATGCAGAAAAAGTGTTGAAAGATGCATCAAAACCATTTACAGCCATTATAGGCGGCGCTAAAGTGAGCGATAAAATTTTACTAATAGAAAATCTATTGGACTTAGCTACAGATATTATTATAGGTGGAGGAATGGCTTATACTTTTATTAAAGCAAGAGGTGGCAAAATAGGCACTTCACTTTGCGAAGATGATAAGCAAGACGTTGCTCTTGATATTCTTAAAAAAGCCACTGAAAAAGGTGTAAGCATTCACCTGCCAGAGACTAGTATAATCTCAGAAAAATTTGGCAATGCAGGCCCTACTAAAGATGTACCCAGCGATCAAATACCAGATGGCTGGATGGGTCTAGATATAGGAGGAAAAGAAAATGGTATCTTCTCAGAAGTGATTAAAAAAAGTAGAACCATATTATGGAATGGCCCAATGGGTGTTTTTGAAATGTCTTCTTTTGAAAATGGGACTAAATCGATTGCCCTTGCAGTTGCAGATGCAACCACAATGGGTGCGTATAGCCTTATAGGTGGTGGTGACAGTGTAGCTGCCATCAATAAATTTGACCTAGCAGATGATGTGAGTTTTGTGAGTACAGGCGGTGGTGCGTTATTGGAGTTTTTTGAGGGGAAGGAATTGCCGGGGGTGAAGTCGATGATGGGTTAATTTCGGTTAATCATAGATATTTTTACTAAGACCAAGATCAATAACATCTGCTTCATTGGTTCCTTCTATTATGTCGTAAATGATTCTCAAGATATTCTTAACTTTTTAATTTTTTATACCCAATTGAACGTGGGTAAATAGTAATCCTAGCATTTATAGTTTCTAGGTAAACATTAGAACCACTTAATCGGAAGGGCGACTAATATTTTGCCTTGTCCAAATTCTTTATTAGTAGTTAATCTCTATTTCTATAGACTAATTATCTAAATCCTAATAATCGTAATGTTTAAATTAACCCGAATTTGAATTCTTGCGCCACCTTGTGCGTCTATGCCAAAAGAAATCTTTATGGCAACTGACTAAAGATTTTACATTCAAAACCATTTCCTAAAACGCAACCAGTTGTATTCATAAATGCAGTTACCGTTCTTATAAATTATATCTACCAATTATATCGCAATTTCATACATTTACGTTTCTTTAAACACAAAAAACAAAAGATATGAAAGCAGTTGGATTAATCTTAGTTATAGTACTAGTGGTACTTGGCTTTATGGGTTGCAATGGTTACAATGGTTTAGTAAAAACAGATGAGTCTGTAAAGAAAGCTTGGAATAATGTACAGGCAGAGTATCAAAAAAGAAATGACCTTGTAGGTCAGCTTGTAAATACTGTGAAAGGTGCAGCAAATTTTGAGCAAACTACGCTTACTCAAGTAGTAGAAGCAAGAGCAAAGGCTACTAGTGTAAATATTAATGCAGATAATCTTACTCCAGAAAAAATCGCAGAATACCAAGCTGCACAAGGTCAATTAAGTGGTTCCCTTAGCCGTTTATTGGCAACTGTAGAGGCTTATCCTACTTTAAAAGCTACTGAAAATTTTACAAAACTTCAAGGTCAGTTAGAAGGCATAGAAAGTGATATAAAAAATTCTCGTAAAGTATTTAACGAAGAAATAAATACTTACAACACAAAAGTGCGCTCTTTCCCAATGAATATTATGGCAGGTATGTTTGGTTTTTCTGCTAAGACTGGTTTTACTGCTGATCCTGGTGCCGATAAAGCTCCTGAGGTAAAATTCTAATACATGCAGGGGAAAAAACTTGTTTATATTATTGTAGCAATACTTACAATTGTTGCCATCTTTTTAATTGTCTCATATAATGGGTTAGTGAAGAAAGATGAGCAAGTAAAATTGCAGTGGAACGAAGTTCAAAATGTGTATCAGCGTAGGCTAGACCTTGTTCCTAACCTTGTACAAGTAGTAAAAGGCGGCGCAGATTTTGAAAAGACAACGCTACAAAAGATTGCAGCAGCAAGAGCTGCCGCGGCTAGTGGTATATCTTCAAATAGCTATGATGCACAAACGAAGGCACAAAACGAAATGGCAACTGCTACTAATAGATTACTTATAAGTGTTGAAAACTATCCTGTGTTGCAAGGCACAAGAGCATTCAAAGATTTGCAGGTACAGTTAGAAGGAACGGAACGTAGGGTAAAATTTGCGAGAAAAGATTTTAATGAGTCTGTAGCCAATTACAACAGCAGCGTACGGTCGTTTCCTACAAGCATTGCTGCCAAGCTCTTTAGTTTTGCGCCAAAAGAAGGATTTACAGCAGATTCAGGTGCAGAAAATGCCGTTCTAATCAACTTTAAAAAATAACAAACATTGGGCATATTTAATCTTTTGAAAAAACCACAAAAATTCTTTACCCTAAAGGAACAAGAAGGAATTGTACTTGCCATCCGTGAGGCAGAGCTAAATACAAGTGGTGAAGTGAGGATTTTTATAGAGTCTAAAAATGAATTAGTTAATCCATTGGATAGAGCTGGCGAGATTTTCTTTCATTTGAATATGCAAGAAACAGACCACAGGAATGCTGTACTCATCTATATGGCCATAAAGCACCACGAATTTGCCATATTTGGTGACGAAGGTATTTACAATGCTGTAGGTGCGGCATACTGGAGGGAAGCTGTCGCTGATATTTCTAAAAATATAGATGGTAAAGACCTAGCTTATGCTCTTCAGCAGGCTATCCTTGCAATAGGAAAAACTCTGAGTGAAAAATTTCCTTACGAAGTCAAAACAGACAAGAACGAACTTCCAGACGATATTGTGTTTGGTCATTAAAATATTAAATAGCTGAATGAAGTATTTTATCACTAGTTTATTATTGTTACTACTCTGCGGTTTTTCGTGGGGACAATCTTTTGATGCCAGCAAATTACTGAAACCAGAATCTGCGCCAGGCGTACTCGTTTCAGATTTTACAAATACACTTACTCCTTCTCAAAAACAAGCATTGGAGGATAAGCTTGTCGCAATAGATGATTCTACATCTACCCAAATAGCGGTTGTAATAGTGCCTACGACAGGGGGTGTGGATGTAGCAGATTATGCGACAGAGCTGGGTAGAGCTTGGGGTGTGGGCGGCAAGCAATTTAATAATGGCGTAGTGTTGCTTATTGCAAAGGATGATAGAAAATTAAATATATCGACAGGCTATGGTCTAGAAGGTAGCCTAACTGATGCTGCATCAAGCCATATTATAGATGGAATAATTACACCCAATTTTAAAGGCAATGATTATTACCGAGGGATTGATGAAGGAACTGATGCTATTATTTCTGCAGTGCAAGGCACTTACGAAGTACCAAGAGATAGAAGCAGCGGCGGCGGTGGTTCTAAATTCATTTTTATCGTTATTCTTATAATTTTATTTTTAATTCTTAGTAGCAGAGGTGGAGGTAAAGGTGGAGGTACATTTATGAGTAGAAGAGGATTTAGAGGTGTAGGTGGTCCAGTTGTTTTCTTCCCTAGTGGTGGTGGTGGTTGGGGTGGCGGAGGAAGTAGTGGCGGCGGAGGTTTTGGCGGCTTTGGTGGTGGAGGTTTTGGAGGTGGAGGAGCTAGTGGAAGCTGGTAGGAAAGTTTAGGAATTTAGAGGTTTTGGAGTTTATTTGGCTTGCTTGAGTTATAACCCCGCTTTTAAGAACATCTACTAATTGCAATTCAGCTACACATATTATCCAAGTGTAGCTCCTAGCTGAATCGCAATAATAGTTCTAAGTAAACAAGACAAAATAATATTATTGAGTGACGACAGCAAGAAATATGAACAGGTACCCGTAAAAGTCAGTCAGTCATTTATCGTAAAATTTGAAATATATCAATATGGATATTTGAGACTACCCTATTTTAATGGCTACAAAAATTAAAAATTCCTACACAAAAAGGCTTTTAGTGTTCTTTACAATGGAAAAACAAAGAACAGGACAGAGGTTTAAATGTTCCAATAAGCCATCAATTAGTACAGTGATTTTTTTAACCTTTAGTGGCGATAAAACTTTATCGCCACTTTTTCGTTGAATCAAGCTTATAAAAGATAATCGTAACTATTAACAGAATTTTCAAGCAGTTCAATCAATCTAGCTTTAATTATAGTTAACTAGTTCGTATTTTGCACACCAATTAGACAAATTAATTAAAGAGGTTATGGTTCAAACATCCGAGGACATTAAAATACTTACAGAAAAAATAGCCGCAGCATCAGGCTTTGCAAGCAGTATTAATCAAGAATTGAGCAAAGTAATAGTAGGACAGCAAACAATGGTAGAGCGACTACTCATTGGTTTATTAAGCAACGGTCACGTTCTTTTAGAAGGCGTACCAGGACTAGCAAAAACCTTAGCTATAAAATCACTAGCCTCTACCATAGATGCTCAGTTTAGCAGAATACAATTTACGCCAGATTTATTACCAGCCGATGTGGTAGGTACAATGATTTACCAGCAACAGAAGAATGAATTTGTGGTAAGGAAAGGACCAATTTTTTCCAACTTTATCTTAGCAGATGAGATAAATCGAGCACCAGCGAAAGTACAAAGTGCCTTACTAGAAGCTATGCAGGAGCGACAAGTAACGATCAGTGATACGACATATAAATTACCTGAACCCTTCTTAGTATTGGCTACGCAAAACCCTATAGAACAAGAAGGTACCTATCCCCTACCAGAAGCACAAGTAGATAGATTTATGCTTAAAGTTGTAGTAACCTATCCTACTAAAGCAGAAGAACAACTTGTTATTAGACAAAATACACAAGGCCTTGTAGCACCAAAAATAAATGCCGTAGCTACTACAGCAGAGATTCTTACTGCAAAGGAACTTGTAAGAGATGTGTACATAGATGAAAAAGTAGAACAGTACATTCTTGATATCGTATTTGCTACCCGATTCCCATCTGATTATAGGTTAGATAAATTGAAGCCTCTCATTAGTTTTGGAGGATCACCTCGTGCTAGCATAAACCTTGCGCTTGCAGCGAAGGCATTTGCATTTTTAAATAAGAGAGCATTTGTAATACCAGAAGATGTAAGAAGTATTTGTAAAGATGTACTTCGTCATAGAATTGGACTTACTTATGAAGCAGAAGCTGAAAATATCAATGTAGAAGATATAATCAATGAAATACTAAAGACCATTAGCATTCCTTAAAGCAGTAGATATAAAAAATTGTTTAGAAAGAAAAAATACATCACACCAGAAGAAGTAGTAACGCCAATAGAAGGTGACACTACCGAGCTGCTAAAAAAGGTAAGAGAGCTAGAAATTAAAAGCAAAAAACTTACTAATAATATTTTTACAGGCGAGTACCATAGTGCATTTAAAGGCAAGGGTATGAGCTTCAGAGAAGTGAGGGAGTATAGTGCTGGTGATGATGTAAGATTCATAGATTGGAATGTAAGTGCGAGATTTTCTGCACCTTTTACCAAGCTTTTTGAAGAAGAACGAGAACTTACAGTAATGTTACTCATAGATACAAGTATGAGTAACCTCTTTGGTACAATAGCAAGAACAAAAAAAGATTTAATTACAGAGATTGCAGCAGTACTGGGTTTTAGTGCTATAAAAAATAATGACAAAATAGGCGCTATATTTTTTAGTGATAAAATAGAAAAATTTATACCTGCAAAAAAAGGAAGAGCCCATGCATTATATATTGTAAGGGAGCTTCTTACAATAAAATCTTCCGGATCTGGCACAGACCTCGATTTGGCTATTAAATATTTCAATAACACCTCAAGGCAAAAAAGCATTGCATTTATTCTTAGCGATTTTATAAGTAGTGATTACGAATCAGATTTAAAGATAATAGGCAAGCGACACGACGTTATAGGTATTAAGATGTATGACAAGATGGATATGCAACTCCCAGATGTGGGATTGCTACAAATGGAAGATGCGGAAACAGGCGCTTTGAAATGGATAGACAGTAGTAATGCAGTTGTAAGAAAAAATTATTCTGATTATTTTATGAAACAAAGTGAATTAAATAAACAATATTTTAAAAAATCTGGTGCTGATCTCTTGCACATAAGGACAGACGAAGATTATATAAAAATATTGCAACAATTTTTTCATAATAGGAAATGACGACTTTATAGTGATGCGTGTATTAAAAATTCAACTTTTATTCATTTTAATTATTGCTTGTATCTGCAAAGGTGCGGCTGCGCAAAGCGTAACTACAACCGTAAGTAGAAATAGCATATTAATTGGGGAACCAATAAAATATAGGTTGTCATTTAGCTTCCCAGATAACGATTATAAAGTAGAGTTTAATGTGCCAGATTCATTTCCTCATTTTGAAGTGATGGGTAAAACAAAATTTGACTCCACTGTGAAAAATCAGTTTCTGATTGTACAAGAAATTCAACTCACGAGTTGGGATAGTGGGTCTTGGCAAATTCCTAGCTTTCCTTTAAAATTAAAAAAGATAAGTACAGGAAGGTCTTATGATTTAAACTCAGACTCCATTAAGATAGAAGTAGGCTATGCACCAAAAGATGCTGTAGATACCTTGAGAGACGTAAAACCGATAAGGGGCGTATCATTTATAGACTACAGTTGGATTTACATTGCTGGGATAATACTTGTGGCGCTAATTTTATTATATTTTATATGGAAATATTTTAAAAATAGACCAAAACAACAGCCGAGGGAAGCTAATAATTTGGCTTATGAAGAAGCAATAAATGCTTTGAATAAATTAAGAAAGACTAAAACAGATACTCAAACGTCCGCCAAGGAGTTTTATACAGCACTAGGCGAAATTTTTAAACGATATTATCAAAAAAAATCTAGACAGAATTTAGACAACAAAACTACTGCTGAGGTTGTAGCCTTACTGAGAAAAATAACGCCGATGAGCCAAGCGGCAGATTTCGTACAAGAGGCCCTAGGTACAGGCGATGCAGCAAAATTTGCTAAATACTTGCCAGCCGCAGAAGAAAATGATAAGTGTTGCGACTTCGTTGTAAGCGCCATAAATAGTATTGAGCAATTAAGCAAAGAAAGAAATAAATGATTTTTGACTACTTCCATAATATAAGTTTTGCGCAGCCCTATTTCTTCGCATTGTTGCTGCTGCTACCCTATCTGATATATCGGCATTATGTTGTAAATAGAAAGAAGAAATCTACCATAATCGTATCCACTCTTGCAGCTAAAAACTTAGACAGCTGGAAAACAAAATTGACACAGGTACCATTTATCCTAAGATTATTATGTATCACCTGTATCATATTTGCACTTGCAAAGCCTCAATCAAGAAATGAACAAGACAATGCAGAAGGAGAAGGTATAGATATTGTGCTTGGTATAGATGTGAGTGGAAGTATGACCGCCCAAGATTTAAAACCTAACAGACTTGAAGCAGCTAAAAAAGTAGCCATTGATTTTGTAAATAAGCGCCCTACTGATAGAATAGGGATTGTAATTTTTGCTGGAGAGAGTTTTACACAATGCCCACTTACTACCGATCATCAGGTACTAGTAAGTGCTATTTCTAATATTCACAATGGGCTTTTAGAAGACGGTACTGCAATAGGGTCAGGTCTTGGCACTAGTGTAGATAGAGTAAAAGCAGGCACATCAAAGTCTAAAATCGTAGTCCTGCTCACTGATGGTGAAAATAATGGTGGTCTCATAAGTCCGCAAACAGCAAAAGAAATTGCTAAATCATTCTCTATTAAAGTTTATACAATTGGTGTAGGAACAGATGGCACTTTTAATATGCCTATAGATGACGGATTTGGTGGCGTTATTATGAAACCTCAACGTGTGAGTATCGACGAAAAACTCCTCGAAGAAATAGCAAAAGAAACTGGAGGGAAATACTTTAGAGCTAAAGACAACAGTTCCCTTCAAGACATATATGATACCATAGATGAGTTAGAGAAATCAAAGGTAGAAATTACAAAATCTGTACGCTATTCCGAGAAATTTTTTCCGCTTATATTAGCTGCGCTTATTTTTCTGTTGTTAGAATTTATCTTTAAGTATTTGTATTTAAAATCACTTACTTAAATCCTAGGTATCCTTTCTAATACTAATAATCTAACTTTGGTTTAATGTCAAAATTTCCATCCTCTTGAAACTAAATTGTAGATGCAAGCAATAGTATATAAAAGTACAGGTAGCTGGTATGTTGTAAAAACAGAGGAAGATGTTTTTGTACTTGCAAGGATAAAAGGGAAGTTTAAAAATCAGAAGCTCTCCTCTACTAACCCTGTTGCAGTAGGCGATACTGTTACTATAGAAAAGGAGGCAACTGAGGAGGCTTGGATGATCTCCGAAATTGCTCCCAGAAAAAACTACATCAATAGGCAAAGTCCACATAACAAACATAAGCATCATATTATTGCCTCTAACTTAGAACAGGTATTATTATTTGCAACACTTGTAGAACCTAAAACCTCTTTAGGATTTATCGACAGGTTTCTTGCTACAGCAGAAGCCTATCATTTACCAGCCATTATCGCTTTTAATAAAACGGATAGGTGGGGAGAGGAGCATTTTCTCCAGTACGAATATGTAAAAAACATCTATGAAACTATAGGATATACTGTAATGAAGATGAGTTTGGCCAAAGAAGAAGGAATAAAAACTATCGAGGATATTCTCCACAATAAGGTTACACTTCTGAGTGGGCATTCTGGCGTGGGAAAATCTACTTTCATTAATCATATCTTACCAGAAAACACCTTAAAGACATTAGAAGTAAGTGAAAAAACAGGGAAGGGGCAACATAGCACTACGTTTGCAGAAATGTTTGACTTGCCAAAGTCTGGTAAAATTATAGACACGCCTGGCATTAGAGAACTCGGACTTGTAGATATTAGCACAGCGGAACTATCTGGATATTTTCCCGAAATGCGAATCGTAAAAAATGATTGTAAATATAATGACTGTGAGCATTACAATGAGCCAGGTTGTGCTGTAAAAGAGGCTGTAAATAGTGGCAAAATATCAGAGGAAAGATATGTAAGCTACCTCAATATTAAAGATAGCATCGAAGAGAAAAATTACTAATAACCGAATTTACTACCACCTTTATATCGGTCTTTTTTCTTCAACTTCTTGTTTACATCCACATTTTCTGCACCTGTATTTTTAGCAGAAACTGGGCAACCATATTTTTCTTTCTTTTGAAAGATAAAGCAACTACTCAGCATACCTGCAATGAATAAAAAGAGAAAGATTTTTTTCATTTAGTAAAAATAAGCATCTAAAATGGATTAATCAATGTCAGTATTAATTTGAGACAAGACTGATTATTGCGGTAACACCGGGCCAAATTTCAATTTTTTGCTTCTCAAATCCTGCCCTGGAAATAATATATCCGAAGCTAACTCATACCCTTCATTAGCTAACAGCCGTGTTTTGGACTTTGATTTTTTCTTGTTTACTAGATATACCGCGATTGCTCCTAGTGCAAAGGCTGCAGTGGCTCCTATAATTACATTCTTCTTACTCATAAAACATTATAATTTCTGTCTAACTAATCTTGCAAATTTAGCCCAAAGTTTATAAAACAATTTAAACAGAATGTTATAAAATCATTGCCTAATATTAATGAGGTAATTTTTCTCTTAGTAAACCATAAACCCAAGTCCCAGCAATTGCACTCACTAAAGTAATGATTACTACAAGAAATCCACTACCTATTTGTGCATACAATGGACCAGGACAAGCACCTGTTATTGCCCAACCTAAGCCAAAAATGAGACCTCCAATTATATTGCCTTTGTTGAATTCTTTAGGCTCAATTGTAATGGTTTCGCCATCGACTGATTTCAATTTTAATCTTTTGATTAGTTGAATCGAAATCATTGCAACAATAACTGCTGTACCTATAACGCCAAACATAAAAAAAGATTGTAGGCGAAACATTTCTTGAATTCTAAACCAGCTAATAATTTCTCCTTTTACAAATACAATCCCGAATAATAACCCTACTACTAAGTATCTTAAATTTTTCAATGCTATAAATATTTAAAAATGAACGGAACAAGAACATTGGCAGAGAAAAAACCACCTACCATAAAACAACAAGTAGCTACAAGTGATGGCCACTGTAAATTAGCCATACCCATAATGGAGTGACCGCTTGTACAACCACCAGCATACCTGGTACCAAAACCTACTAAGAAGCCGCCTACAACAAAAAATACAAATCCTTTAGCAGTAAAAATATTATTTATATTAAATATCTCTGCTGGCATTAAGCCACTCAAATCAGTCAAACCATAGGCTTGCATACTTAGCTTAGTAGCATCAGAAATGGCAATATCATTTGGATTGGATAAAAGTTGTACTGCAATAAATGCACCGATTGTAACCCCAACTACAAAAAATAAATTCCATATCTCTTTACGCCATCCATATTTAAAAAATGGAATACCCGCTGGCACACACATTGCACATATGTGTCTAAGGGAAGAAGACACTCCAAATTTTTTATTGCCTAATAGTAGAAGCGCTGGCACAGTAAGTCCAATTAAAGCTCCAGATACAGCCCAATGCCAAGGCCCTTTTATCAATTCTAACATCTGTTCTATTTTATTTAATTATTAATTCTTTTATCAAAATATAAATACCAGTACACAATACGAACCAACCAAAAGCTGGCTTTAATTTTTCGTTACTTATTTTCTTACTTAGAGCCAAGCCTATAAAAATTCCAGCAATAGCAATACCCGTAAAAATAGATAGCATAAC